>JAUWXH010000309.1 GCA_030616465.1 Planctomycetota bacterium
TCTGCTATGGCGGTCAGGTCGTCGCGGTAGAGCGTAATGTCCAGCGCGCCGTGGTGCTCGGGCGGCGCGCCGGCCTGCTCGAGCAGCGGCATCAGCCGGCCGGCCAGCACCTCCCCACGCCGCCGAATCCCGACCACCGCCACGGGACGATCCCTCGGCACGGCGGCAGCGATCTGGCGCGCCATCTGCTCCAGGGTGGTCTTCATCTGTTCTCGGTCGAGTAGCGTTGACATTCGCAATAAGCTAACCGCAACCCGAGCGATCGAAAAGGAGGCAGTTGAAGCGTCGGGCGTTTCCGTTTTGGGCATGTTTGGCCTAGCATGCATGGTTTCCGGCCGCTGGCCCGCCCGCCCGTGGCCGCAGTTTCGCAGATGGGAGCCGCACATGGGAGCAAACGGATTGATACCGCCGCACGGCGGGACGTTGGTTAACCTGGTCGTCGATGGGCAGCGGCGGGAAGCGCTCGAGCAAGCTGCCCGGAAGATGCCGCGCATCCAATTGCTGGAGCGGGAGCAGTGCGACGTGGAGCTGCTGGCGATCGGAGGCATGAGCCCGCTCAGGGGGTTCATGGGCGCGGCGGACTTCCACCGCGTCTGCGACGAGGTGAAGCTCGCGAACGGACTGGTCTGGAGCGTGCCGGTGACCTGCTCGACCGATGCCGGCACCGCCGAGCGAATCGAGCTTGGCCAGCCGGTCGCCCTGAGCGACGAGCAGGACCGCACGCTGGCGGTCTTGACGGTTGAGGAGAAGTACCCCCACGACAAAGCCAAGGAAGCCGAGAAGGTCTACCTCACCACCGATGCTGCCCATCCGGGGGTGGCGGTGGTGCAGTCGCAGGGCGAGGTGTGCCTGGCCGGGCCGCTGGAGGTGCTCACGCCCCGTCACGAACCGCCGTTCCCGGAGCATCGCCGGACGCCGGCGCAGACGCGGGCGGCGTTTGCGGAGCATGGTTGGCGGACGGTGGTCGCGTTTCAGACGCGAAACCCGATCCACCGGGCGCACGAATACATCACCAAGTGTGCGTTGGAGATCTGCGACGGGCTGCTGATCCATCCGCTGGTCGGCCAGACGCAGAAGGGCGACATCCCCGCCGAGGTGCGGATGAAATGCTACGAGGTGCTGCTGGCCAACTACTACAACCCGCAGAACACGCTGCTGTCCGTCTTTCCCGCCGCCATGCGCTATGCCGGACCGCGCGAGGCCATCTTCCACGCGATGATTCGCAAGAACTACGGGTGTACGCACCTGATCGTCGGGCGCGACCATGCCGGCGTCGGTAAGTACTACGGCACCTACGACGCCCAACGCATCTTCGACGAGTTCGACCCGGCCGAGATCGGCATCACGCCGCTGAGGTTCGAGCACAGCTTCTGGTGCAACAAAAGCGGAGGAATGGCGACCGCCAAGACCACCAACAGTTCGCCGGATGAGCGCGTGTTCCTGTCGGGCACGGCGGTGCGCGAGATGCTCTCACGCGGCGAGCGCCCGCCGGCTGAGTTCACCCGGCCGGAGATCGCGGACATGCTGATCGAGGCGATGCGGACGACCGAATGAGCAACTCGCCTGTCGTGCAATCCGGCCCCGATACGGTCCCGGAGGACGTCTGTGCGGCGATCGGGGCGGCGACACGCGTCGCGCTCATCGGACACGTGACACCGGATGCCGACTGCCTGGGGGCACTCGGGGCGTTGTGGCTGGCGTTGCCGGAACTGGGAAAATACCCCCACGTGGCGCTGCCGGAAGGGACGGCCGCGCGGAAGCTGTCATTCCTGGTCAAGCATGCGGGGCTGACAGCGGCCAGCGAGTCGGAGCTGCGTGCGTGTGACCTCGCGGTCGTGCTCGACACGGCCAAGGCGCGGCGTGTGAACCTGGAGGGCAAGCTGGACGCGCTGCCCGGCATAGCCGTGCTCAACATCGATCACCACGCCACGAACACGCGCTTCGGCAGGTGGAACTGGGTCGGGGCGGACCGCAGCAGTACGGCGGAGATGGTGTACGAACTGTTGCTGGCCCTGGGCTGCCAGATTACGCCGACGGTGGCCACGTTGCTGTACGCCGGCGTGCATACCGATACGCACGGTTTCTCGCTGGCGAACACCACGCCGCGCAGCCTTCAGGTCGGCTACGAGCTGGCTCAGGCGGGTGCGCGCGTTCGCGAGGTCTGCGAGCGGCTGCATCGCAGCCACAGCCGCAGCGAGTTCGACCTGCTCAAGGTGGTCTACGGCAACACGCGCGTGAGTAAAGACGGCCGGCTGGCGTGGAGTAGCGCGTCGTACGAGGAGCTTTCTGCCGCCGGCTGTGCCGCCGCCGACATTGACGACCAGGTTAACGTGCCGCGTTCGGTGGAGGGCATCGCCGTCGCGATCCTGTTCACCGAGGGCAGCCCCGGGAAGGTGCGCATCAACTTCCGCGGCGAGGGTGAGGTGTCGGTGTTGGAACTGGCCCAACAATTCGGCGGCGGCGGTCACCACGCCAGCGCGGGAGCCATGCTCAACGGCACGCTCGCCGAGATCGTGGACCAGGTCATTCCCGCCGCAAAAGCCTACGTCGCTGCGCTGCCGGACAACGCGGGCTAGCGATTCAGCACGCGTGCTGGACACGCCCCTCAGGAGCACAAGGAGCACACCATGGCCCAGGTCGGTCCGTCGATTCCTGAAGACATCGTTCGCAAGCACGTTGCCCGCTTGCGGGAACTCATGCGGCAGGATGATCTGGCCGCCGTCCTCGTCTTCGATCCCTCCAATATGCTCGCGTTCACCGGGACGCCGCACGCAGCGTCGGATCGGCTGACGTGCGGGACGGTGACGCGCGACGGCGAGGTCATCGTGGTCTGTCCGGCGTTCGAGCGACCGGCGGTCAGCGATGCAGAGGCGATCGCCACGGTGCATACTTGGGAAGAGCACGAGGACGCGTACCGGCGCTTCGCCGACGGGTTGAAGCAGGCCGGCGTGCGGGCGGGCAAGCTCGGCATGGATGGGCGGATCTGGCTGGAAGCGTGGCAGCGCTTCACGGCGGTGTGCGATTGGCTGGAGCTGCGCTCCGCGGAGAACCTGATTCGGGAAGTCCGCATCTGCAAGTCGCCGGCCGAGCAAGAACTATTGCGGGCAGCGCACCGCAAAGGCGAACGCGTCTTTTTGGCACTGCAGGAAATGATCCGCCCCGGCGTGAGCGAGATCGAGCTGCAGCGGGAGCTCGTTCAGCGCTTCGCGCTGGAAGGCATTACGCTCAATCCGCTGATCCAGTCTGGTCCTAACGCTGCCGTCCCGCACAACCCCACCGGTGAACGTGCCCTGCAAGAGGGTGACGCGATCGTGGTGGACAGCGTGATCCGCGTCGACGGCTACAACAACGACTTGACCCGCACGTATGCGCTCGGCGAGCCGTCGAAACGTACGAAGGACGCGTACAAAGCCGTTCGCAAAGCCCAGGCGGCGGCAATCGAGGCCGCCCGTCCGGGCGTCGAATGCGGCGAGCTGGACCGCATCGCCCGGCAGATCATCACCGAAGCCGGCTTCGGCGAATACTTCCTGCACCGGCTCGGCCACGGCATGGGCATCGAGTGTCACGAGCCACCCTACCTGGTTGGCGGGAACACTGAGAAGCTGCGCCCGGGCATGTGCATGTCGGTCGAGCCGGGCATCTACGTGCGCGGCGAGTTCGGCATCCGCATCGAGGACGACATCCTGATCAGCGAAGACGGCTGCGAGGTCATCCGCGGCGAATTGCCGACCGAGGTCGCCGACGCGTTCGACCGCTGAATAAAGCGGCGACCCCCTTGTCATTCCGAGCGCCAGCGAGGAATCTTGCGGCGACATCCGACACGCGTTCGCTGATCGTGACAGGCTTACGCGCGACGATGAGGAAGGAACCGAGCATGACGAACGAGCGCGCCAATCCGGCATCAGGCCACCCCGGCGACATTCCGGCGGCGGATTTTCGTCAAGCGATGCAC
>JAUWXH010000167.1 GCA_030616465.1 Planctomycetota bacterium
GGTGAAATACGAGATGCAGCGGGAGGCGTTGAGCTGGTAGGGGGCTGGGAACGCCTTCGTGGGACAGGCGTCGAGACAGCGCGTGCAGGTGCCGCAGCGGTCAGGCACCGGACTGTCCGGTTCCAGTTCCAGCGTGGTCAGTACCTCGCCCAGGAACAGGTACGAGCCGAGTCGCTCGTGCAACAGGCAGGTGTTCTTGCCGATCCAGCCGAGCCCGGCCGCGCGGGCGAGCTCGCGCTCCAGCAGCGGCGCGGTATCCCCGCAAACGCGGGCTTCGAATGGCTCGTTAACCTCCTCTCGCAGGCGGTCCACCAGCTCTCTGAGCATCCTCCGCATAACTACGTGGTAGTCGCGGCCGCGCGCGTATTGGGCGACGCGGCCGGTGGGGGGGTGCGGGGATCCGTCCCCCACCCCTTGCTGCGCAAGGGATGGGGCACCCGGCTCGGGGCGTCCGTAATTCAGGGCGACGCAGATTATCGAACGCGCTTCCGGCAGCAGCCGGGCGGGCTCGGCCCGGATTTCCACGTTTCGCCGGAGATATCCCATCGTCCCGGCGTGGCCGGCGGCGAGCCAGACCCTATAATACGCAACGCCCTGGACCGGCCCGGCGTGTGTGATGCCGACGCGGTCGAAGCCGACGGCGGCAGCGAGAGTTTTGACGCGCCGGGTTTTCGCGGAAGGCAACATGAGAGACGATGATACCCAGGCGGTAGGCAGCGGTACAAACAGCCATGTGGTCCGATAGCGCCACGCCGGCGCGGAGTACGTTCATGTTCAACTACGACTGGTTTCGCGGGGGGGGCCTTGAGCGCTTGGTCGAGGAAGCCAAGGATCGCTGTGCGGTCAAGAAGTTTCCGGATATGGAAAAGGGCGGCAACGGCTCGTCCGAGTACCTGGCCTACCGCGACGCACTCGAAACACGCGTCATCCTCTACCTGAGGGACGGCCTGACCTACGAAATGAAGGAAATCGCCGAGATAGGCATGAGCAGCGCCCTGGCGTTCGAGTGTGTGCCCGTGGACGAGAATTACAAGGTCGGGGCGATTGTGATCGTCGTCCCCTTCGAGGATATCGCCCGCGTGGAGGTCTTCGCCGTCCATCCTGACGAGAAGCCGCAAGAGAACATCCGCATACCGGGCTTCCGTTCGGCGTCGGCGGAAATGCCCGGGCCATAACGCCTGCGGACGCGCCCGGGCAGCTTCCACTGCCGGTGGCGCAGCGGGCCGGGGGCGAGGAGGAAACCAAACACGCATCGGGGCAGCATTGCCGCGGCGGACACCCGGGGGCGCCGGCGCCGCCCAGATGGGATTCGCACTCACCTTCGCACATCCGCCGTGTCAGTAGGCGAGGGTGCAGCTTGCGGTGACCTGACCGGGTGAGGGTTGCCCGACGGTGGAGGAGGGTCATTCATGAACGGTCGCTTGGGGCTGACGGTTGGTTGTCTACTGGCATCGCTCGCGGGCTGCGCACCCGCCTTCGGGCCGAAAGCCGCCAACGGGATCACCTTCTACTGCCCCGGTGCGGGGAACCTCGACTTCGGCGACGCCGGCATCCGCGCGGGCCTTGAGCGGGCCGGCTACCGCGGGCAGGTGGCGACGCTGATGTGGACGGTGTCGTTCAATCCCGCCATCGATCAGGCCCTGCGGCTGAACGCCAGGCTGGGTGGCACGCGGCTGGCGGACGTGATCGAGAAGTACAGCAATGAATACCCGGGCCGCCAGATCAATCTGATCGGACTGTCGGCCGGCACGGGCGTGGCCATCTGGGCGCTGGAAGACCTCAAAGAAGGCTACCAGGTGGACAACGTGGTCCTGCTGGGCTCCAGCCTGTGGCACCGCTACGACGTGAGCAAGGCGCTGCGGCACGTGAAGGGCAAGATCTACAACTATCATTCGTCCAGCGATATCATCCTCGCCGGACCGATGAAGCTTTTCGGCACAATCGACGGCGTGTTCGGCGAGGACGGGGCTGGGGCCGTCGGGTTGCATTCTCCACGCGGCCGCGACCGGATCGTCAATGTCCGCTGGCGGCCGGAGTACGGGCGCTACGGCTACCACGGCGGCCACACCGACGCGACGAGTCCCAGGTTCGTTCAGGCCTATTTGTCGAAGCACTTCATGGCGGGGCAAGCTGCCGCACGGCCTGGTGAAACGCTCGCCAGTCGCCCGGAGTCAGTTCCTCGGGTCGGGCGTCTGGATTGACGCCGGCGAGTTTGAATGCCGCCAAGGCGTCCAGCAAGTCCCAGTCGCGGACCACGCGCCGCAGCATCTTTCGCCGATGCAGGAAACCGCGGTGTACGAAGCGGGCGAAGTCCGCGACGTCGTCCACCTCGATCTGCTCAGCCGGCCGGGGGCGGATGCTTATCATCAGTGATTCAACGTCCGGTCGCGGCCAGAAGGCGGTGCGCGGGAGGATCGCCATCAGCTCGACGCGCGCCACCGTCTGCACGATGACTGAGAGCGGGCCGTAGGCGTTGGTCCGCGGTTGAGCACCGAGGCGCTCGCCGACCTCCCTTTGGATCGTGCAGGTCAGCCGTCCGAGGGCCGGACCGCCGACGAGCAGCTCGGCCAACAGGGGAGTGGCGATCTGGTAGGGCAGGTTCGCGACGAGCTTGCGAGCCCCGTCGGCTTGCGGCTGCCGTTCCTCCAGGGCCTTGAGCACCAGCGGATTGATCTGGTGCTTGCCGGCCAGGGCGTCGGCCTGGATGAGCGTGCAGCGCGGGTGGTCGCCGAGCCGCTCACGCAGGATCGCTTGAAACCCGCGGTCGATCTCGACGGCGACCACGTGCACGCCGTGCTCAAGCAGCATTTCGGTCAGTGAGCCCGTGCCGGCGCCGACTTCGAGGATCACGTCCGCGGGGCGCAGATCGGCCATGGCGACGAGCTTGCGCATCAGATTTAGATCGACGAGGAAGTTCTGGCCGAGCCGGCGGCGGGGAGTCACCCCGGCGGCGGCCAGCAGAGCGCGGATCTGGGTTTGGGTTTGACCGGCCATACCGCTGATGGTGCGGCGAGTTTCCCCAATCGGCAAGAGGCGCGCAGGCAATGTCGGGGTCGATCGGTTACCATGGCGCCCAACGCCTACCTGGGAGCCTGCTATGAGCGAACCACACCCGTTGACTCGTCGAGAATTGTTGCAGCGGGCGGCTCTGGCGGCCGGGGGCGGCGCCTTGGCCGCGACCGGACTTGCCCAAACCATGTCGCCGACACAGTCGTCCAAGCTGCCCACACGCCCGTTCGGCGAGACCGGCCGTTCGGTGTGCATGCTGGCCTTGGGCACCGGCCACCTGGCACGCGATCGTTCGCTCGATGAGGCGGCCGACGTCGTGCGCCACGCGCTCGACGCCGGGATCACCTACATCGACACGGCCCCGCAGTACAAGAGCGAGAAACACGTGGGCAAAGGCATCGCCGGGCGACGCAAGGGGCTGTTTCTGGCCACCAAGACGCTGCGGCGTGACTACGACGGCGCGATGCGCGACCTGGAACAGTCGCTGCATCTTCTGGGTACGGACCACCTCGAGCTGTGGCAGGTGCATTCCATCGGAGTCAGCCGGAGGACCGGCCAGGAGGAGCTTGCTCTCCTTCATAAGCCCGACGGCGTGATGAAGGCGATACGCAAGGTGAAAGAGCAGGGCGTGGCGGACCTCGTCGGCTTCACCGGGCACATCAACCCTGACTACATGCTCCACATCCTGCAAGCGGACGATCTGGACTTCGATACGATGCTGTTCGTGATTTCCGCCGCTCTGGCACGCAAGAAGCAGCACGGCTGGGAGGATCGGCTGCTGCCCGCCGGCCGGAAGAAGAATCTGGGGCTGATCGCGATGAAAGTCTACGGCGGCGGTGCGGCCGTCGGCCAAGGCGCGGACAAGGCTTCGCCCGCCGAGCTGCTGCATTACGTCTGGGACCGGGGCATTCCAGTGGCGAACGTGGGGCTGTACTCGAAGAAGCACGTCGATGCGGCAGTAGCCGCCTGCAAAGCGTACGCGGCCAAGAGCCGATCGGGGAAGAAGTCACCCGGCGGCGGCGGGCTACCGCCGGCACATGACCTGGCCCTCCGCGAACGATTCCGTGACATCAGATTGCCGTTCGAGCAGCCGGACTATCACGACGGCCGGCCCGGTGGGGTGGCGTAAAGCTGCGATGCGCCTGGCGCGCGCGTGGTCTGTATCATCAGTCTCCGCGAAACCGTGCAGCGACAAGTTCATTCATCTGGTTGGCCAGTTCACTCTCGTCAAACGCCGTGATGCGGCCGTCGTGGATGACCTCGCGGCCGGCGACGTAGACGCGGTCAGCACGGGGCGCGGCGCATAAGATCAGGGCAGCTATCGGGTCTTGCGCGATGGCGCCTGCCAGTGCGATGTCGTCAACCCGGAACATGGCAAAGTCGGCTGCCGCGCCGGGATTGAGGTGGCCGAGCACGGGGCGGTTGAGGCACGCGGCCCCGCCGACCGTGGCGAGCTTGAACGCGTCGGCAACGGGGAATAGTTGACCGGCGTCGTCGGAAGCATGTCCGCGCCCGCCTCCAGCAGACTTGGGCATGGCACCCGGCATCCCCGCGCCCGCCTTCAGCGGACTTGGGCATGGCACCCGGCCTTCAGTGGACTTGGGCATGGCAGCCGGCGTCCGGGCGGCGAGCAAGGCCTGGCGCGCTTCGCCGAGCAGGTTTCCGCCGTCGTTGCTGCTGGAGCCGTCCACGCCGAGGCCGACGCGCACACCGGCGGCAAGCAGCTCGCGGATGGGGGCGATGCCGCTGCCGAGCCGCAGGTTCGAGGTCGGGTTGTGGCTGACACCCGTGTTTGTCTTCGCCAGCAGCCCGATCTCGTCGTCGTTCAGGTGGATGCAGTGGGCCAGGTAGACGTCCGGGCCGAGGAAGTCGAGGTCCGCCAGGAGCCGCACCGGGCGGCAGCCGTAGCGTTCGAGGCAGTAGCGCTGCTCATCGAGCGTCTCGGCCAGATGCGTGTGGAGCAGCACGCCGTCACGCTCGCGGGCCAGCGCCGCCGTGTCCCGCAGCAGCTCGCGGGTGCAGTTGAACGGGGAGCAGGGGGCCAGATCGATCCGTCGCAGCGCGTAGTCCGACGTGTCGTGGTAGGCGTCCAAGACGCGCTGACAGTCCGCGAGCACATCTTGGTCGTTTTCGCAGCAATCGTCGGGCGGCAGGCCGCCGCGCGATTGCCCCAGCGTCATCGCCCCGCGGCAAAGATGTAGGCGGATGCCGAGTTGCTCGGCGGCGTCGAGCACCGCTTCCATTTTCACGTCACCGCCACGCGGGAACATGTAAAAGTGGTCGCTGGTGGTTGTGCAGCCGTGCAGGAGCAGCTCGGCGATGCTGACCTTGGCGGCGATGTTGACGGCCTCATAGTCCAGATGTCGCCAGCGCTCGTACAGGTTGAGCAGCCAATCGAATAGCCGCTCGTTTTGCGCGGCCGGCAGGCAGCGTGTGAGCGACTGGTAGAGGTGGTGGTGCGTATTGACCAGTCCGGGGATGACCAGGTGCCGCTCGCCGGCGATCGCCTCGTCAAACTCGCCCGCCGCGACGCGTGGCTGAAAGTCCGTTGCCGGCCCGAGCGCGAGCACCCGGCAGTCGTCGAACACGAGGCTGTGATTGTGCAGCGTGCGGAGCGCGTGTCCGCTGGGCGTGATGACGGTGGTGTTGTGGAGGATCTTCACGCCGGCATTCTAGGCCAGAAACGCCCGCGTACTAGAGCTTGCGGAACGGGCGTCGAACG
>JAUWXH010000350.1 GCA_030616465.1 Planctomycetota bacterium
TCTATTTTTCCGGAATTACTGGCAAAATCCTCGTTGCCTGAGTATATTACTGTTGCCAGCATTAAAGGTTGGTAATGCTGGCAACAGTCTTCCAGGTTCAGTAATTGATCTTTTTGACCAAGCCGGTTATATGTGCAGGCAGCTCTATGCGTATAAAGGGGAGGTGCCGAGACGAAGGATTTCCCCTGACAGATTTCCCCTATTGGAACAGGCCGGTGGCCGCGGCCACCTTGCCGCTGACGCGCGCGGCCTTGCGCCGTTGGGCGGCCCGCTTGCCGCGCAGCAGCGGGGCCACATCCTCGCGCCAAACGCGGCGGAGAAAGCGCCGCAGAGCCTGGTTGTCGTCCGATCGCCGGGCGGCCAAGTTGCGCTCCTCGGTGTCGGGATTGTGCGGTCGCGACGCGACACGCGCGACACTTTGTTTATATCATGCCCACGCCGAGACGGGCAGCACATTTTGTGAAGTTGAGTTGCAAGCATGTTCCTTGCGATGGGATTGCCATTGATCGCCCAAGCCGACGCGGCAGCGGTCCGCCTCGACGCCGTGTGGATGCTGGCCGGCGTATTGGCCGTCGCGGGTTGGCTAGCCCGTCGGCGCTTGCCGCCGGGGATGGGGCCGAGCTTGATCGTCACGGCGGTCAGCGGGGCGGCGCTGGTGACCGGGCTGGCCGGTACGGCTGAGACCGTCGGCCGGGCGTGGCTGGGGCACATTCTTACCGCGCTGGCCATTGGGTGGTACGTGCTGGGCCGTGCCGTCCGACAGTGGCCGGTCAAGCCGGGTCGGCGTCCGGCCGCCGATCGCCGCGAGCTGTGGCAACAGGTCCTGCTTCAGGCGGCCGTGGTCTGTGGGTTGTTTGCGGCGGCCAATGCCGTGGCCTTCCCGGCCCACGCACCAACCCATCCATCAGGTGCCGTGATCGACTTGCTGCTCTTGCTGCTGCTGGCGGCGGCTTGGAGCCTCGATGACGGTCCCTACGCCCGATACGCCCTGCTGGGCGTGCTGGGCTGCCTGGTCGCGAGCTGGGTCCCCGGGCGCTGGCTCGAAACGCACCACACCGTGATCACGCTTGCGATGGTCGTGGTCGCGGCAGCCGGGCTGCTGGCTGTACTGGCGACGGTGCTGGCCCACTGGACCTACCGACGGCGAGTCTGGATCGAAGACCCGCGACGCCTCATGGATCCGCCCGCGCGGCATACCGGCCTATATCGCCTGGTGATCGCCGGCTGCGGATTGGTCGGGCTGGGGGGCGTGCTGCTGCCAACGGCGGGACTTACGCCGCTGGCGTTGGTGCTGTCCGCCCTGACCTGCCTGACGGTCGGTCATCGACGGCGTAGCGACGGGATGGGTGAGCTGGGTATAGTGCTGCTGGCGCTGGGCATCGTCACCGCCGGCTCGGCCTGGGTTCTGCCGGGCTGGGGCGGGGCCCTGCTCGGCTGCGTGTTGGCGGGCGTGTACCTGCTGTGGTTGGCGCGGTTCTGGGAGCAGCAGTTGCTGGAGGGGCGGCCGTGGACGACCGCCGGCCGCTTGATACCCGTCGCTCGCCGGCTGGGGTGTGCCGCCGCTCCCGCCTGCTTCGGGCTGGCCGTGGGTGCGGCTCTTTCCGCCGAGGCAGCGACCGGCCAGACGGTGTGGCGACCGGCCGTTGCGGCGGTGCTGTGTCTGCTGCTCGCATCGATGCTCACGCGCGATGCGACCATGCACGGCAGCATAGCCGCGGCAGTTGGGGCGTGTCTGGCGGCCGTGGCGGCGGTTGTTCCGACTCAGCGGGTTCTCGTCGAACTGGCCCACGTGAACGTGTCGGCGGTAACGCTCGTGGCGATGATGGGGCTGCTGGTGGCGGTGCGGACGGCCGCGCAGGCAGCACCGGAACGATGCCGGGCGACCTTCGCCGGCTTCAGCGGGGCTGCGGTACCGGCCGTGGCGTTTCTTGCGCTGGTGGTTGGCGGTGCTGACAGCCAAACGGTCTTGGCGGCCGGTGTTGCCGGGGCGGCGGTGATATTGACGGTCGTTGCAGAATACGCGCACAGGCGGACAGCGGTCGGTGGGTCGCCGAGCGAGCCGTCGCGCAGTTGACCGCCGCTTTGGGAGCGGCCGATCTATGGAGTACCCTTGGACTCGGCCGTGAGCGGTTTCGAGAAGCGGAACGGAAGTCCGTCGTCCGGTGATGCTACAATGGGTATGCCGCCCCGGCCGTTTGCCAACCGACTGGCCGACCACCGCGCGGTCGAGATCCCTGCGGAACTGGCGGGCGACGCGCGGGTACGTTTTGTGGCCAAGGTCGCCGCCGCCGCCCAGCGACAAGCCGCCTTGGCCAAGCAATCTGACGCCGTGCTGCGCGTCACCGGCGACATCCTCGAGCAGGACGGCCGCATCCTCATCCCACATGAGCCAGCCGCATCGGCCGATCCGGCGGCAGTCACGTCCCCCACCGAGCGACCCGAACTCGAGACGCTCTGGTGGCTGAGCTGGGCCGGCACGCGGGCGTTGTCCGCCACGGCCGCCGAAGGGGTGCCCCATGGCGGAATCCAGATCGGGTCGCTATTCCTGGACCAGACTGGTCGGCTGAAGCTGGGCGATTTCGGCCTGGCCCCGGCGTTCGAGGCTGCCTGCGGCATCGACCCGCGACGGCACGTGCTCTGTGAAACCGGTGGGACCAGGGAGGTTGCCGGGCGGGCATTGTCCGGAACGTGGCATCTGGGCGGTGAGGACGAGGTGCGTGAGTACGGCTGGATCGCGCCCTATTTTGCTCATGAGCTCCTGGAGGGCGCCGTCCGGCTGAATCTCAAGTCTGATCAGTTCTCGCTGGGGGTTTTGCTGTTCCTGTGGGCCACGGGGACCCACCCCTACGGGGCGGCCCTGTCCGACCCGAGCTTGATGTGCTACTTCCATCTCGAGCCGTTCGCGCTCGAAGACGAGCGGCCGGATTGGCAGGAATGCTTCGAGCGGCAACAGAAAGACTTCACGCAGGACGCCGACCGACCCGTGCTCGCCTGGTCGGAGCTCGTGCAAAAGATGCTCGCCAGCGACCCGGGAGAGCGGTTTGCCGACCCGGCCAAGGCCGTACAGATCGTGCAGGAGTTCGTGCCGCCCACCTGGGAGCGGGCTTCTACCGCAATCAACGACGCGCTCCACCTGCTGGACCAGGGGGAGGTGCACGCCTGCCTCGAAAGCGTCGCCCCGTGGAAGGACGAGCCCTCGCTCCCGGCGGCATGGCGCACGCAGTTGGCACCCTGGGTCGCGCAGGTCGACGTGCAAAAAGACGCGATCGTCCGGCAAAAGCGCCTCAAGCAACGCCTGGCGGAGGGGCACGCCGCGCTCGACAACCTCGAGCTGGAGCCCGCCCGCGCCGCCGCACGCGAGGTCATGGAGTCCGCGGACGGCGACGCCGCGCTGCGCCGCGACGCCGAGGAGCTCCTGCAATTCTGCGATGAGCAGGAGCAGTTCATTCTCT
>JAUWXH010000249.1 GCA_030616465.1 Planctomycetota bacterium
CCGGGGTCCGAGTGCTCGCTGACGTTCGCGAAAGGCCGGTATCTAGGAACCCTGATTTCCGGGTGGATGCACTCCGGGCGCGCTGCACCGATGCCGGCATCGACTACCAGTCGTGCCAAGACCTAGGCTCCACTCGCGCGCAACGAGAAGCGCTCAAGCAAACCGCCGATACCGACAGATTTCACAAAAGATTCCGAACCTACGTCAAGCGCTACAAAGCAGACATCTTGGATCGGCTAGCGCAGACGGCGCGCAGGACGACAATCGCCCTAATGTGCTACGAGCGGGTCCACGAAGATTGCCATCGATCCGTCGTGGCCGACCTTCTCGCTGACCGCGTGGACGCGACCGTTTACGTCCTGTGAGTTTTGTGGGTGCCCACGGTCCACCGCCCTCATTCGCCGCAAATGTGGTCGGCGATGCCCACCCTACATGGTCCGTCGTCACGCGCCGAAGCGCCGGTGCAGGTCGCTGATTCGGGCGAGGTGGTAGTCGTCGTGGTCGGCGACGAAGGTGCACAGGTCCACGACGCGCATGCGCAGCTTCGTGCGCGGGTGGATCGACGATTTGGCGAAGTCCGCGTCAGTAAGCGACTCGAGCCGGTGGATCAGGTCCGCGCGCAGGCGGCGGAAGCTCGCCGTTACTTCACTCAACGAGCGGGCGTTGTGGTTGGCGTTGTGCGTCTTGGTGTTGGTCAGGTCGGCCTCGCGCATGACCTCGGCGCCGCCGAGAATGTCCCCGATGCGGGCGGCCCAGAGGGGCTCGACGTCGGCGAGGTGGCCGGCGTTCTCCTGAACCGACCAGGCGTCGTGATCGCGGCGAGTGAGGATGTCGGCGAGGATGCCGCGGGTGAGCTCCTCGACGCGGGCGGGCGTGCCGCGTAGCCGCTCGATGACGTCAGGGTACTTTTCGGTGGGGAAGTCGAAGTTGAACCTTCGCTCAAACCAAGGCCACTTTCCAGGCATGATCAGCTCTCCGTGCTTTCCTTGATACGGTTGGTGCCGCCGCCGTTTGCGCGGCACGCATACGTGTGTTGTGCAGCGAACTCCGCGCTGGCAGGCGGTGCTATTCGCCCCGGACCCGCGCGAGCGCTTCCCGGGCCGGCTGGAACGTCGGGTCGGCCCGCAGCGCGGCCTCGTAATGCTGAATCGCCTCGGCCCGCCGCCCCTTCGCGCTCAGCGCGTTGCCCAGGTAATGGTGGGCCCGCACGTGGTTGGGGTCGATTCGCAGGGCCGTGCGCAGGTGCTTGATTGCCGCATCCACCTCACGCGACTGCAACTCGACGAACGCCAGCGCGACCAACGTTTGCAGCGCCGCATTCGGACTCTTCGGCCTGAGGGCCCAGGCTCTCTCGAGCTGGGCGCGGGCCTCGGGGAACCGCTTGGCCTGAAGGAGATACTGCCCGAGGGCCAGCCTGATCTCGGAATCATCCGGGTTTCGCGTGAGCCCCTGCTCGTAGACCGCGAGGGCCTCGTCAGTCCGGCCGAGTTCCACCAGCAGCCTGGCCTGATCGGCATATGCCTCGCTCAGACGCGAATTCTTCTCAACCGCAAGCCGGAACGCGTCGAGCGCCTCCTGCGTGTCCCCCAGCGCCCAATGCGCCATCGCCAGACGATGGTACCCCAGGCCTGGATCGCCGAGGCTATAGGGCGTGTCGGGGGGGACGTTCACTCCGCGCCGGTAGTAGTCCCGGGCTTGCTCGTAGTCCCTGTAATGCTGGTAGTAGATCTGGCCCAAGCTCATAAGGGCCATCGCATGTCCCGGCTCTTCCGTCAGGACCTGCTGCCACTGGGCCTGCGCCGCCGAAATGTCCCCAAGCTGATAGAGCACAGACGCGTACGCATCACGCGTGTTCACATAGGTCGGGTCGATCTCCAGCCCGGCCTCGAGCTGCTCCTTCGCCCGGGCGAGGCGCTCGCGGTTGGCAAATCCGGGCGTGGACAGAAAACGCCCCAAGGCCAACCGCACGTCCTTGTCCTCCGGGGCCAGCTCGGCCGCCCGGCGCAACAGCTTCTCGGCCCGCTCATAGTTCCCCAGGTTCTGTACGATCTTTGCCTGGATTACAAGGATCGAACCGGTGCTCGACAGGGCGTACAGCTCATCCATGAGCGGGTCATCCATCTGGAAGCCCGCGTCCACCCCGCGGCCCTCGTGGCGGCGCATGTCCTCGATGCGCCCGAGCTGCTCGTAGGCCACCGCCAGGTAGTTGTGCGCCGGCCCGAACCGCGGATTCGCCCGCAAGGCGTTCTCCAGAAGCCGTACGGCCTCCTGCCAATTCGCGTCGAGCCCCGCCAGGCGGGCCACGCCGAGGGTCGCGTGGGGATGATGCGGCGCCAGCTTGAGGGTCTTGCCAAACGCCTCCCGGGCCTCCTGGAGCAAGCCGCGGCGAAAGTACATTTCACCCAGCCGCGCCCAGGCATGCGGATACTGCGGGTTCAGCTCGACCGCCCGCGTCAAGAACGTCAGCGCCCGCTCGTTCTCGCCGCCGGTGATTTCCAGAACCGCCAAGTAATAGGGCCAGCGGAAGTCGTCGGGATCGGCGTGTATAGCCAGTTGATACGCGGTCCGCGCCTGCTCATGCAACGCATTGGCGTGGTACACCATCCCGAGCGTGCCCAGGGTCTCGGGCGACCTTGGACGCTGTCGGGCCTGCGCATCGGCCGTCGCAACCTGCTCCCGCACGGCCGCGGTTCTACGGCCGAGCTCCGGTAGCGCCGGGATCGCGGTGCGCGCCGCTCGCTCAAAAAGGTAGTCCCCGCCGAGCCAAAGCAGCATGAGCATCATGGCCAGGGCGAGTACCGACGGCGCCCACATCAGCGGCCGCGACCGTTTCGTCAGTTGTTCCGGCTCTCGTTCCATGTGTTCAGCCAGAGCGTGACGCGGCCCATGCGATCGAAGGGAGGATAGAGATTCATGCTGCCGGTCACGACATCGATTTTGCCGTCGCCGTTCATGTCGGCCACGTCACAGGTAATCAGGTGGGTCGGTGCCTCGGCCAGGTTGCGGCCTACGAACTTGTGCTCGCCGAGATTCTCCCACCACATCATGCTCTGCGAGCCCGGGCGCTCCCAGTAGTTGAAGCCGCTGACCGCAAGCACGTCCAGATCGCCGTCCCCGTCCAGGTCCGCCGCGCACGGGTCGTACGCTCCCGGGAAGTCCCCCAAGCGATGAAACACGAAGTTCATCCCGCCGCAGTTCTCTAGCCATTGCACCCCGTGACTTGGGACCGGGCGATAGTCGGTGGCCACGAAGGCATCGCCGTTGGCCCAGAGGATGTCAGTGTCGCCGTCGGCGTCGAGATCCGCCAGCCCGATGCCGGAGCTGCCGAAGTCCGCATCCGCCACGCCATACAGCAGGCGCGTCTTGAAACTGCCCTTGCCATCGTTCTCGAAGGCGTAAACCTCTTCCCACTCCTGCGAGACCAGCGCGACGATATCCAGATCGCCATCGTTGTCCAGGTCGACTACCGGCGTGTGGATGGTTCCGGAAAGGTTCAGCAGGGTATGGCTCTCGAAGTGCCAGTTGCCCTTGTTCTCCATCCAGCGGATCTCGCCCTGGTCGTAGCCGAACTGCCCGACGGCGATGTCGATGTCCCCGTCGCCGTCCAGGTCGCCGGGCCGCATGTCGTTCACGCGCGCGATTCGCTGGGCGAGAACATGCGTGGTGAAGTTTTGCTGCCCGTCGTTCTCGAAGATGATGGCCTTTCCGATCCGGTCGTTGTTTGGCAGGATCACGCCCATGCTCGAGACCAGAACGTCCAGGTCGCCGTCGAAGTCCATGTCATAGGCCTCGACGTGTGCCGGTCCGGCCACCTCATCGCCGATCTGCGTCTCCGTGTATACATTCGCGGGATCCTGCCGGATCCAGGTGACCCGGCGGTGCAGCACGTCGCAGACCAACACGTCCTTCAGCCCATCCTGGTCCAGATCGTAGATCGCTACATGGGCAATCGTCGGCTTCTCATGTCCCCTAGGCGGAAAGCCGATCGGCTGCGGCCCGAGGAAATCGATCTTCTCGGCTTTCCCAAACCCTGCCTGGACTTCCTGGGCCTCGCCCTCCTGACTTTGCCGCGCGATACGCGCCAGCACGTCGCCGTAGGACAGTCCGGTGCGGCGTACCTCGTAGGCCAGCATCGCAAGCGGTACCCCGATCAGGATGATCGGCGTGATGAGCAGCGGTGAGAACGCAGGTCGCCGCTTGGCCATTCAAAAGCCCTCAATTGGTGAAAAACCAGATCAGCCCGAGCGTCAGGGCAAAAAGCAGCGTCGCAGATGGAAGCATACCAAAAAGCGCCCGGCTCATCTCACCGGTGGCCGCCCTCCACACGCGGCTCGACGTCCGCAGGGCCAGCGCAAAGCCCACCAGCGCGCAGAGGGTCTGGACCCACGGGATTCCCTCGGGCAGCACCTGCCACCATGGGGCCCCGGCGGTGCCGAACAGGTCCCAGCCCCAGTTGAACGGATCAGACAGCGTGGACAGCACGAACGACCAGCTGATCATCAGCATGG
>JAUWXH010000212.1 GCA_030616465.1 Planctomycetota bacterium
CCGGGGTCAGGCACGGCAGGCTTGCATCTGCGCTGGTCAAGGCATCGTAGGCACGCACGGCAGAGATGATCTTCGCGCCCAGCGGGACACGATCGTGCCGGATGTCTTCGTTGGACGGCAGGCAATCCTGCACCCCATCGAGTTGACTGGCCAGTAAAGGTAGAGCGCCGTCGAGCACCGATCCGAGCGAGTGGACCAAGTCGGCTCCCAGGAAGGTATATTTGCGCCCTTGGGCCGGGCCGGCCTCGAGCGCGCTGACCGCGTTGCTGATGAGCTGAGCGGTGATCTCAACGCTTGCGAGATCGTGCAACAGTGCGGCAACGCGGATGTCATCGATTTGCTTACGAGACAATCTCAGTTCCTGCGCAACCCTTTGGCTCAGCTCGGCGACGCGCGTCGAGCGGGCCTTGACCTGTGGGTCGGCGCTCTGGAGGTACCGGGACAAAACATCCACGATGCCGACGTAGGCCTTGTGGAGTTCATTAACCGTCCGCGCGCGTTCGTCGCACAGGGTCCCCATGAGCAGCGCGGTCAGCCCCAGGACCGCTGCCCAAATGGTCAGCGCCAAGCCCATCATGACCGGGGAGTCGTAGCCCACGAACCCGGTCGAACTCAACGTGGCCGCGATGGTGACGAACAGGGCGCAGCACAGGGCCAGCACGCCAGCGTTGGCTCGTCCCAAGTAGAAACCGCCCAGAACAACCGGCAGAAAGAAGAGATTGAGGGCGACCAGTTGGTGTTCGCCCAGCTTGTAGTACAGAGTGGTCATCCCGAGCATAAGAACGATCAACATGATCTCGAAGATGCGTTTCTCCTTACGGAGCTCGGTGTCCATCGGCGGCACTCCTTCTGAGCGGATTTTCTCTGTTCGGACTCCGTGTTATGCGTTCAACGCAAGCTTGCGAGCGCGGGGCACGCTTCGGTCGCACCCTCCGGCAGCGGCACCGACGGTAGCGGAGCTTGATCGTCGTGCTCGCCCGGCCGGAGAGGAGCGGAATCGCGAGTACCGACCTCGTCCGAGGCCGGAGTGCTCGTTGCGTAACTACACGCCACGTCCCGGAACTTCGACTCCAGGGTTAACCAGACCTCGATCAGGTGCGGATCAAACTGTTTGCCGGCCTCCCTGCCGATGATAGCGACGCACTCTTCGTGCGGGAGCGCCGGCTTGTAGACGCGCTTGGAGGAAAGCGCGTCGTACGTGTCGGCGATGGCGACGACGCGGGCCGCCAGCGGGATGGCGTCGCGCGCCAGACCTTTTGGATACCCCTTCCCGTCCCAGCGCTCGTGATGGGCCAGGACGATTCCCCGAGCCATCTGCAAGAAGTTCGAGCTGCCCAGGCGCCGCTCGATTCCCTGTAGACATTCGGCGCCGATCAGCGCGTGCTTCTGCATCTGAGTGCGTTCGGCAGCGCTCAAGGGACCGCGTTTCAGTAGGATCCGGTCCTCGATGCCGACCTTGCCGATGTCGTGCAGTGCGGCGCTGATGCCGATCAGCCTGATGAAGCTGGGGGTGACCTCGTCCGCGTACGTGGAATGCCGACGCAGTGCCACGGCAAGCATCGTTGTGTAGGCCGAGATGCGCTCGAGGTGTTCGCCGGTGTCGTCGTCGCGAGACTCGGCCAGCTTGGCCAGGCCGAAGATGACGGCGTCGCGCGTGCGTACGAGGTCCTGTGCCTGTCGTAAGACGTCTGACGTCGCGCGCGTCTGCTGTCGTTCGGCGCCTTCGTGTATTTGCCCTAGGATCACAAACCCCACGATCGTCAACACGGCCACGGTCCAAAACAGCGCTACCCACGCCGCTGACGGGAGTGATCGCGTGAGGGCCGCCAACTGGGATTCAAGCGCAGCGACCGGGTGGTACACGAGCACGTAACCCCGGCCGGCGCTCAGGGCGCGGCAGGCGGCGATGTGGGAGCCGTCCGCCAGTTCCAGCGACCCGCGCACGAGGTCGCTTCCTCTTTGCGACGGTTCCAGAGACGGTTCCCAGGGTACGGGCTTTCCAGGCGTCAGCGCTGGCGTCTCAGTTAGCGCGCCAGCGGGCAAGTGAACGAGAGCGCGTCGCTGGCCGTCGAGAATCAGGACTCCGGCTGAGTTCGGGCGCGCCCGTTCCAGGAGTAGTCGGGCTTGCTGATGTTCTGCGCTGTCAGGAGCGGCAGCGCCGATGGGCAATCCGTCCACCCGCTTACCGATCTGCTTGGCAGCCAGCTCGATTCGGCACCATGCATCCTCGTCCAGAGCGTGGCGGAGCGTGGACACCACGTACCGATGTTGCATCCATAGACCGACACCCACGCACAGGGTTTGGGCGAGGATCAACAGGCAGATCTGCTTGGCCCGCGTGCTCAAAGCGCTACCCCGCCGCAGTAGATGCCTAGGGTGATCACCGGTCACGAGTAAGGGGCGATGGCCTTTGCTACTACGGTTTCGGAAGGCCGGGCACATCCCTTTAATATAGGATGGCGAGCTCACTTCAGGAGCACCGGGGAGTACGAGCGTCACGTCGCCCGGGGACGGAGCGGGCCGGCAATGGGCGCCGAATATATCGGACGCGTTGAGACCGGTGCCAGTCTTGGGTCGCAAGATACTGGCTGCTGTGGCAAGGCTTCCGGCGAGACCGGATAGAGTGCCGTAACAAGCTGGGGCCGCCAGCTCTCTGTGGACTGCCGGCCATCGCCCATGACCCGGTGGGCGCGGGCCCGGCGACCGCCGATGTCCGCTCGCACATTGCTCGGATCGATCTTTCGAAGGCCGACCAGTTCACCGCCGACGGGGGCGCCGCTTACCCGTGGGTTAGGACCGCGCGGACGGGCAAGACGTGCCACGACGGCGAGACAGCTCTCCCGAGGCCGCTGTCATCGGTCAGGGCATGGCCCGGGCAGCCCGGGCAGTAATAGCCGCTGGGCCGTTGCAGAGGCGGCCGGTCGCGCTTATCCTGCCGGTTTGCTGGGTGGGCGCGGCTGCTCTGCCGCGCCGTTCATGAGCAGACAGGTAGTTTCCGTTTCAGAGGAGACCATGATGCGACGCATCACGTTCGTATGGCTAACCGCCCTGTTGCTGGCCGTGATCTCTTTCGCCCAGACAATCCGTCCCACGCAACGGACGCCGCGCGGAGGCGACCGCATCGTCCCGCTTCGCGGTGAGCAGAAGCTGCGCTACCTCACCAGGCAGCTCAACTTGGGCCCGGAGGATCGTGAGTTCGTGCAGGGTCTGCTCGAGGTTTACGCCCATCAAGTTCGAGCACAGAAAGTCGAACAAGAGGAACGTGGCAATTTGCTCGAGCGGGTCCGCGTCCTATACGCGCAGATGGAAGAGGCCGAGCAGGCCGGCAACACGCAAAGAGCCGACGAGCTGCGCGAGCAGATGAAGGTGCTCGGTCCGGGCGTGCTGGCGGAGCGGGAGTTCTTCGCGGCCTTGGAGGGGAACCTTTCAGACGATCAAAAGGCAACCTTGAAGCAGGCGCGGCAAAGGCTGCGCCGTGTCTCAGACGGCGCACTCCAGCCGATCGACGTGCTGCAGGCAGCCCAGGGGCTGCAGTTGGACCCCGAACAACAACGAAAGCTCTCCAAGCTGTTGCAGGAGTACCGGGCTTACGTGGCGGGGATTGCCGGCGGGCTGTCCGGGCCCAGACGCGAGCTCGCGCTCGGCCGAATCGTCTCCGACATCCGCGCCATCCTGACCCCGGAACAAGCGGAGCGCTTCGACAAGCAGATTGTGAAGCTGCGGCCCAAAGCACCCGCTCCCGCCGAGTCGGAGCAGAAAAGCCCAAGCGAGTCGGGCCAACCGGCCGGGCAGGCCGGGGGCGGCGCGACGCCGTAGCGGCAGGGTCGGGAAGTACACCGCGCCGAGGCCGCTTCTATTTGCCCTCACGCAACCGCTTGAAGAAGCCGACCAAGACCGGCCGGGGAACCTTGCTCAACTGTGGGTGCGGGATTTCGTCGAGCGTCATCCGTTCGATGATCTGCTCGGCTTCGGCCATGTTTCGGCGGATGTCGGTGGCGATCTCTTCCGCGTCCGCCAGTTTTCCCTCGGCCATGCACAAGGCGTACTCCACCACGAGCGATTCGACGTCCGTGTGGGCCGGCAGAATATCGCGCATGGAATCCACCGGGCGCGTCGGCGCGGACGAGCTGGGCACGTCCTTCTCTTCCAGCAGACGCTGCGTCAGGTCGCGCGTCTCATCCATCAGGCGTTTCTGCTGCTCCTCGGCCGATTCGTCCACCGGCGATAAGTCGATCGGTTCGAGCTGGTCCGCCGGGGTGGGGATGTAAACGCTCTGGTGACACGACGGACAGCGGCCGCGTTTGCCGGCATGCTCCGCCGTCGTGCGTACCAGCTTTCCACAGTGGTCGCAGTGAAACTCGATCGCCATGGCGTCGTCCTTTCGCTGCCATCCCCTTTCGGACCGGATCAACATGATACCGCACCGTCGTGCACTTTGCCCGGCCGAGCCGGTTGCTCACGCCGCTCGTCAGGTCGCCTGGGCCCGATCGTGGCTCCGGGGCCGGAAGAGCAGGCGGATCGGCACTTCCCGATAGGGCAGCAGCTCGTGCAGTCGGTTCTCCATGAAACGCCGATAGTTCGCGCTCACCAAACCCGGGTCGTTGCAAAAGAAGACGATGGTGGGCGGGGTGGCGGCAACCTGTGTGGCGTAAAGGACCTTGACCGGCCTGGTGCCCCGCTTGGGCGATGGGCCGCGCGCCGCGAGGATCGTTTGCAGGACGGCGTTGAGGCGGCCGGTGGTCACCCGCGTGCGGGCCTGCTTGTGCAGCCCCAACGCCACGTCGACCGCGGGCGCGACGTTCCGGCCGGTCGTCGCGGTCATACAGATGATCGGGGCGTAGTCCACCGCCGGCATCCCCTGCGTTAGGTAGTCCCTGTACGCCGACGCGGCCGCCCGGCCGCCACCCAGGGCCCATTTGTTGACCACC
>JAUWXH010000426.1 GCA_030616465.1 Planctomycetota bacterium
CAGCTCCCCCACCGCTACGCTGTCCATCTGCGCCCCATGCGTGAACGTGACCGCCGCCACGCCCACGTGGCCGCACGTCCCCGGCACCGTGTCTGTCACCGCCTGCGCAGCCGCGAAGCCGTCCGCGTCCACGTCCTGCACCTCGTCCCCGATTCGCTCCAGTGCCACGTTCCACACAACCGCGGCTGCCGTCGCAGTTGTCATCGAATAGTGCACGTAGACGGTCAGTCCGCCGCCCGCATAGTTCCGTGCCAGGAAGTCCTCGAACACCGCGTGCTCGTCCGTGTCGGCATCGAAGTCGAGCACCGGGTGCTGATTCCGATAATCCAGCGTCGCGTAATTCGCAGCCGTTGGTGTGCTATTGTACGGATGCAACGTAAACAGAGTGTCCCCACTCGCCATCACTCGCCTCCCATCTTGTCCATCTCCACGTGTACTCCGCCGTGATTCCGATCACGCGTCCGCGGCGCGGATACGTCTGACCGTTTCTTACCGTCCCTCCCGGACGACGTCCTCGATCGTAGACGATCTCCCGACCTGATCAGGGATCCGTTCCGACCGTTTCTGACCTCCACGTCGCCGGCGGCGGACGAGCTCCGGAGCAAACGCGTCGGAATCGGTTAGAGCTTCCCCTCGCTGAATCGCTGAATCGCTGAATCGCTGCGCCTACCCCTTGAGATCGTAGTCGATCGTCGCGGCCGCAACCTGATTGACGTCGACGGCGCTCCCGTTCTGGCTCCAGAACTTGAACCAAGCAGCCCCCGCCAGTTGCGCAGGCAGCGGCATGGCCGTGTCCACCGCCGTGGTCGTCACGGTGATGAGCGTTCCCGCCACGTCGTACAGCGGCAGGTACGTGCCGGTCTTGGTCTGGCAGACCTGAAACCCGATCTGCGCCGCCGTCCACACTCCGGGCATGTGGTACACACCCGTCGTGAACTTGCGCATGTCCACCGCTGCCGAGACCGCCGCCGAGGCGTCGATCACCGTCAATCCGCTATGTCGTGCTCTTTTCGACTCCACTGCTCTCCTCCCGTTTCTGGTCAATCGTTGCCGCCGCCGATGTGACCTCGAGCATCGAGAGCTCGAGGCCCACGCGCCGCGCGAGGTACTCCGCCCAAAAGCTCGGCCTCTCCAGCAGGTCCTCAAACTCCAGCCTCACCCATCGATCGTCGAGCCAGCCAGGCGCCGCCCGCTCCACCTTCCCGCGATACCAGTCCACCCTGCACGCGTACGTCTTGATCAGGTTCGCCCAGTCGTACGTTCGCATGTGTTTCACCCACCAGAAAGACGAGAGACTGGCGCGCTTGATGAGGCTCCAGACGACGCTCCCCGGATCGCGCACCACCTCGACGAACAGTGGATCCAGCCCGAGGCGCGCCATCGTGCTATGCCAGGCGTGCAGCGTCAGACAGTTGCGCGGGTCCTTCCAACCCCACGGCCTGCCGTTCGCGTGCTTCACCTTGGCCAGCATCAGGCGCCCCATCTGTCCGGCCAGGTGCTGGTATGCCATCCCGATGTCCCGGCCCAACGGCGGATCCACCCAGTTGCCGCCCGCGACTCGCAGCAGCGCGACATTGAGCGCGAGCATGTCCATATCCTCCCAGTACCCGCGCGGGTTGCCAGCGTCGGGCTGCAAGAAGACGTGGCCCATGTCCACTCCGAGTGCATGCAGCATCCCGGCCACAGCGCTCGTACCGCTCCGGGACATTCCGAATACCACCACTACCATTACTCAGCCTCCAACCACGCCCAGTTTCTGCGATCCACGATCTTCGCCACCGTCGCCGAAGCCACCCCAAAGCCCCGCCCCAGCGCCGCCTGCGATTCGCCTGCCGCCACGCGCCGCCGGATCTGTAGCACCTGCTCCTCTTTCAGCTTCGCCTGCCAACACCCCTCCCCGCACCTGAACCGTCCCTCCAACGCCATGTCCGCATTGTGCTCGGCCCTCGTCGCGAGGTACAGATGCAGCGGGTTGACGCACGGCTTGTTGTAGCAACTATGCCACACGCACACCCCCTCCGGGATCTCCCCGTGCGTCGCCTCCCAAGCGACGCGGTGCGCGTGACAAACCGGGCTACCGCCCTCCCGCCGAAACCGCCCGTATCCGTCAGTGGTCAGCGCCGCCGTCCAGGGCCAGCACTCCGTCGGGCCTCGGACGTCCACCTTGGGCCAGAAGCGCGCCAGCTCCTTCTCACTCGGCATCCGCGCCTCCGCTGGGGCATCTTGCACCCAGCCCCAGGTGTCGCGATTGACGATGAATGACACCGTGCGGACCGACACCCCGAACCGGGGAGCAACCACGCAGCGCCTCCACCCACTCGCCACCAGAGCCCTAATCTCACGCACAGCGGCCTCCGTCAGTTTCGCCTGCCCGTGCCGCTCGCCCCTCGCCCGCCCCGCAGTCCCCACCCGGCACCTCCATCTTGATCGCCTGCGCGACGAGCTGCTTGGCATCGTACGTGCTCTTGCTGCCGTCCTCGCCCGTCGTCACGATCTGGTAAGGCAGGCTCTCCAGCCGCTCCACCCACAGCCCCGCCTGCTGGAGCAGCGCCCGGAGCAGCAACGCCGTGAAGCCACAGCGGTGGAACCCCCACTCGTTGCCCTGGTCGCCGTAAATATGCAAGAGTATGCCTGCCTCCACGACCCCCTGCGCGCGCATCAGTTGCTTGGCGGCCCACCCGAGGTCCGGCACCATCAGTTGCAGGCGCCCACCCATCTTGAGGCACGCGGCCCAGTGCGCCAGCGCCGCCCCCACCTCCAGACGCGGCAGGTGCTCCAGGATGTGGCTCGCCACGACGACGTCGAACTCCCCAATATCTGTCGGCAGCTCACGCACGTCGCACAGCAGGTGCGGTTGCGTCTCCGGGTCGACGTCCACCCTTACGATCGTCG
>JAUWXH010000532.1 GCA_030616465.1 Planctomycetota bacterium
GGTGGGCTGGGCGTTCACGAACGGCGTGCAGGCGTACTGGATCATCCCCGGCTGCCTGCTCGGCTATCTATTCAACTGGTTTGTGTTGGCCGGGCGGATGAGCGCGCGCGCCAAAGCGCTGCAAGCCCTGACGTTGCCGGATTTCTTCGCATTCAGCTTTCGCGAGCGGGTGCCGCTGCTTCGTTTCCTGTCGGTGATTGTCATACTGGTGGCGATGCTGCTGTATGTGTCGGCCCAACTGGCCGCCGCCGGCAAAGCTTTCTCGACGGCGTTTGAGCGGCTGGATTACTCCTACGGTGTGTTGATCGGGGCGGGGATCGTGCTGCTGTACACGGTCAGCGGTGGGTTCCGGGCGGTCTGCTGGACCGACTTTATCCAGGCCCTGCTGATGGTCGCGACGCTGGTCGTGTTCCCGGCCTACCTTCTGCTCGAGCACGGGGGTTACGGCTTCGTCACTCAGCGGCTTTCGCCCGTGGTGCCGGAGGGCGGTCAGGCGGGTGACCTGCTGCGCTTCATCCCGAACGTGGTCGGGCCGGCGCTGCTGGGATTTCTGCTGGGGCAAGGTGCGTTGGGGATCAACTTCGGGTACCCGGGCCAGCCGCACGTGCTCGTGCGTTTCTTGGCGCTGAAAGACCGCAAAGACGCGCGGGTCGCAGGCATAGTCGCGTTCGTGTGGGGGTTGTTCGTATACTGGGGCGCAGTGACCATTGGACTATTCGCGCGGGCGATGGCGGCGGCCGGCGAGAGCTGGACAGCCGCGATCACCGCGGACAGCGAGGTGGGCCTGGTCGTCTCGGCGATGCACTTGCTGCCGGGCGCACTCTCCGGGCTGGTGTTGGCAGCGGTGCTGGCGGCGATCTGCTCGACGGCCGACAGCCAATTGGTCGTCGCCGCCAGCTCGGGCGCGAACGATCTTTACGCGCGCCTGGTAAAAAAGGGTCAGCCGGGTGCGCATCCGTGGGTAAATCGACTTTTCGTCGCCGCGCTGGGTATCATCGCGATCCTGCTGGTATTCGAATCGCGCGTGAAGGTATATGAATACGTCCTGTCGTATGGCTGGGCGATTCTGGGGGCGTCGTTCGGGCCACAGGTGATCCTCCTGTTACTCTGGAAGCGCGCCTCGTACGCCGGCTGTCTGGCGGGCATGCTCGTCGGCTTTGTCACGGCGATCCTCTGGAAGACCCTTTTCGATAACCACGTGGGCAACGTCGAGATCTACAACCTGCCGCTGGCGTTTGTGCTCGCGCTGATCATCAACGTTGTTGTGAGCCTGCTGTGGCCGCGGTCGGCGACCTCCGCAGCCGTAGCGCCACCGGCGGCGAACGAGCAAGCGTAGCCCCACACCCGGCGATTGCGGAGTCGAAGACACTTCTAGTATCATATTCCGCAGGAACGGCTTGACCTGAGCCGGGCCCGGCAGAGGACCTGTGCAAGGCCGATGAGCAAGAAAACCTACACTACTGCCGTCGTGCTCATCCCACCGGAGGACTGCTGGGAGCCCATTCAGAAGATACGCCGGCTGCACGACCGCAAGCTCCGCCGCTGGATGCCGCACATCACGCTGATCTATCCGTTCCGACCGCGGGAAACCTTCGACGAGCTGGCCCCGCGGCTGGCGGAGGTTTGCCGGCGTCTTGCCCCCATCAACCTGCGTCTGGCGGAGTTCCAGCACTTCCACCACCGCGGGCCGAGCTACACCGTTTGGCTGCTCCCCGAGCCCGCGGAGGCGTTGGTGCAACTTCAGGCGGCGTTGCAGAACGTCGTCCCGGATTGCGACGAGGTCTCCCACCACGCCCACGGCTTCACGCCGCACCTGAGCATCGGCCAGGCCCGCGGGTACGACACCATGTCGGTCCTGAAGCGGACGCTTCAGGCATACTGGGAACCGCTTTCGTTTGCGGCCTGCGAGATCAGTCTGCTTTGGCGCGGCAACCCGCCGGACGACGTGTTCCG
>JAUWXH010000510.1 GCA_030616465.1 Planctomycetota bacterium
CGCAGCGGAAACGACAAGTACACCGCCGTCCGCGAGCACAGCGTCACCGGCCGGCCCTCATACCACTCGCCTAACCTCGACGTCTGCGTCTCCAACGCCCAGGGGGCCGGCATGGGTCGCCGTGGCGTTGGAGACGCAGACGTCGAGGTTAGGCGAGTGGTATGAGGGCCGGCCGGTGACGCTGTGCTCGCGGACGGCGGTGTACTTGTCGTTTCCGCTGCGATCGGCCAGTACGCCGACGCCGTTGACCCCGCCGAGCCCCTGCCCGTCGCCCCAGAGCGTGTACTGGTCATCACCGGCCGCGTCGAACAGCAGCCCGATGCCGAAATAACCACAGGCCTGACCGCTGAACTTGTTGAAGTACTTGTCGTCGCCGGCAAGATCAGCACACAGGCCCAGGCCGAACTGGCCGACGCCCTGAGCGTAGCGTTCGGCCTTGTAGCTGTCGTTCCCATCCACGTCGATCAGCACGCCGACGCCACATAATCCCGCCCCCTGTGCCGGCTGCTCTGCGCTATATTGGTCATTTCCGGCCATATCGAGCAGCAAGCCGATAGGCCGGTGGGCGGTGGAAGCCGCGACGCCGCCGGTGTAAAAGTCGTTGCCGCCCAGATCGACGATCAACAGAGCGTCGGTCCCGTCAACCTGGTCGTTCGCACCGCCGCGGATGCGGATCCAGCCCCAGGGGGTCTCCCAATCGAACACGAAGATGGGAACGTCCTCCAGTTCGAGCTGCTTGAGGGCAATACGCGCGTCGTCGAGCGCCTGCACGCACTTCTGCCCGGCGTACCAGAGACTGGCCTCGTCGATCGTTTTGGCGACGTCATCCATCTGCGAGCAGTAGTCGAACGCGTCGATCATCTCCTCGCCGATGTTGTAGCGCGTCGCCACCACGGCGCGGTCGTCGCCATCCACCTTGCGAAACGCCAGCTCCGCCCAGTAGTGCGCGTCCACGATGTTGAGCACGAGCTGGCCGAGAATCAGGCTGACCCCTTCCGGCAGGACCTTGACCATCTCGGCCAGATCTTTCTTGGGTTCCGGGTACGGCAGCTCCATGCCGAAGGTGTTAATGCGCGTCGGCCGGTCTGCCGCCCGGATCAGACGCAGAATCGCCTGATCGAGCGGCATTTGCGGTGCGAGCACGTTCGCGGTATAGCCGCGGAAGCCGCCGAACTTCGGATCGATGCCGAGCTGCTGCACGGTGCGGTACAGGCTGCGGCTGCCGCGCTGCGGTTCCGCGTCGAGCTGAGCGGGGTCCAGCCCCTCCCAAGCCGTCTGTGCCAGTGCGCGCGTGTAGGCGATCGAGTCGAGCGGCTCGGCAAACAGCGCGTCGAACGCGCGCAGCTTATACGGCACGTCGGGGAAGCGTGGCCACCAGCCTTTCGGCGTCCAGCCCAGGTCGGCTCGGCGCATGCCGACCAGCGCGAGCGTTTCGTCCAATGCGTCGCCGTCCTGTCCGAAGGCGAGCGGGCTTGCCAAACCACACAGTAGCACGGTTGCCAGCAGTGTCGCTTTCATACGTAGTCATCTCCCGGTGCTCGGTCGGCCGAACGGTTCCCGCGCGCATGAAACGCGCGCCGGCAGACGCGAGGACTGGTGCGCGCACTGCCATGACGGCGTTCCAGTCTCACCGCGACCCGACGCGGGGTCAACGGGACGGGTCCAAGGGATGGTGACCGTTGTGGGCGGCGCGGGCCGGCGCCTATTCTTCCGGCCAGACCTTCTCGCCGCTCTCTTCGTCGTGCAGGATGATGGCATCCGTGGGACAGTTCTGGGCCGCGTTCAGGATTTCGTCCGGAGCGTTGCCCTCGGGGTCCTTGACGACGGCGATGTCGTCATCGCTCATCTCGAACGTATCGGGCGCGTCCGCACAACAAGCCTGATCCCCGATGCACAGTTCCGGGTCAACCTCGATCTTGTACTTCGCCATGAAACTACCTCCGGCAGGCGTGGGGCCGGGGTTCTGCCCAGACCCGCTTTCGGCCTGCCGCGGCTCTCCGGGCGGGCCGCGACCCGCCGAACCAAACTCGCCGCCGCGACGCTTACACGTCGCGTGCCGAAAACACCCACGCAAAGGAACAGTGGCGTAAACGCCTTTGAATTAAGGGGTTACGGTTGGACAGCCCCCGC
>JAUWXH010000377.1 GCA_030616465.1 Planctomycetota bacterium
CGACGATCAGCCGGCGCGGCATGCCCAAGCGTCCGGCGATCGCGATGGCGTTGCTCACGCCCGGCTCGCCGATGCGCAGGTGGTACGTGGGCTTGAGCGTCTCACTGTCGAACTCGACGCAGCCGTTTTCGGCGCGCTGACGGGTGAGCGCGAAGCCTTTCAGGGCCCCGATGTGGGTGGTGACGATGCAGCGGCAGTCGAGCCGTAGGAGCTCGTCGAGGATTGCCCGGCCGATCGCGGCCCCTTCGTCGGGGTCGGTGCCCGCCCCAAGCTCGTCGATCAGCACCAGCGTCCGCGGTCCGGCCGTGCGGAGCATTTGCATCTGCCGGGTGAGGTGCGCGCTGAACGTGCTGAGCGACTGCTGCATGCTTTGCTCGTCGCCGACGTCGATCAGGGCGTGCTTGAACACGGCCATGTTGGCCCCGGGATCGACCGGCACGGGCAGGCCGGCCTGAACCATCAGGTTGAGCAGCCCCACCGTCTTGAGCGCCACGGTTTTCCCGCCGGTGTTGGGGCCCGTGACGACGAGCAGGTTGAAGTCTTCGCCGAGGCGATAGTCGATGGGGACGACCTCGTCCGGGGTCTGCCCGGCTTCGCGCTTCTGGCGCGCCAAGTCGAGCAGCAGCGGGTGGCGGGCCTGGCGGACGTGGAGGGTGCCCTGCTCGTTGATTTCGGGGCAGCGCATGGCGAACTCTCCGGCCCAGCGCACCTTGGCCACGATCAGGTCGAGCACGGCGAGCGTGTCGAGGGTTTTGAGGATGAGGGTGGCGTTGGTGTAGACTTCGTGGGCCAGCTCCCAGAGCAGTCGGGCGATCTCCTCGGCTTCCTCGCTGCGCAGGTTGCTGATTTCGTTGTTGAGCTCGACGGCCGCCGCCGGCTCGACGTACAGCGTGGCCCCGCTATCGGAAGCGTGATGGATGATGCCCGGTAGTCGGCCGCGGCACTCAGTCCGCAACGGCAACACGAGCCGGTCGTTGTGGAAGGTGTAATTGGGGAACTGCAACAGACGGCGCACAGCCGAGTCGCGCAGAAGCTGCTCGACCGTCTCCTTGATACGGCGCGCGGCGTTCTCGATCTCGCGGCGGATGCGGGCCAGCTTGGGGCTGGCGTCATCCTGCATACGCGCCCGCTCGTCGATCGAGGCTTTAATGCGATCCGCAATCGTGCCGAAATCGCCGATCCGTTCCGCAAGGTGCCGCAACTCCGGGACGTCCTCGGGCAACTCTGAGAGATACTGCGCCACGGCACGCGTGCCGCGCAACGCATCACCCACGCGGGCGACTTCCTCCACCGAGACGCGCAACGGCGGCGCGCAACGCTCGACGATCTCACGCACGTCGGTGATCCCACCGAACGGCGGCAAGCCCCGCTGCTCCTCGAGCCGCCGCATTTCATCCGCCTGGTTGAGCCAACGCCGGACCAGATCCACGCGCGCGACGGGGCGGATGTTGGCGGCCAGGCCGCGTCCCAGGCTGGTCATCGCGAAGCCGCCCAGGATCTCGCAGATCCGGTCAAAGTCGAGGCATTTGAGCGTATGCGCGTCCATGTTTTGATTGCCGTCGGCCCGCGATTTTGCCACAATGCTCTTGCCGCCGGCGTCGCCCCGCGGCGGACGCCTCGCGGCTTTTTCGAGTGTGCAAGCGTATGCGAAGTTTCCAGCCCTGTACACGGGTCGTCTGGGTTCTGATGGCGCTCGCGCCGCCGATCCTGGCGGCTCAGCAACGACCCCCCGCGTCACAAGCCGCGCCCCAAGCGGTCGCGCCGGCGTGCGGAACGTCGCTGTTTGAAGCCGGTCGTCGGAAACTGCAAGCCGGGGACGCGGCCGCCGCGGTCAAGCTTCTCAGGCGTGCCGTGGCCAAGTACCCCGAGAGAAGCGACTACGCGCTTAAGCTTGCCGAGGCGTACACGGCGATCGAGCAACCCGCGGCGGCGCGACGCCTGCTAGAGAACCTACGGGCGCTTCACCCACGCGATGTGTCTATACATCTTGCGCTGGCGCGAATCCATGCCCGCCGCCACGCGTGGCAGGCCGTCGCAGACACGCTGGTGCCGCTGGAGCAAAGCCTCGAGACGGACGGCGCGCTGCTTCTGGCCCAGGCGTATCGGCAAATGAGGGATCATTCGCGCGCCACCGCAACGATCCGGCGTGGACTGGCGCGTTTCGAGAACGATGAGCGGCTTTGGCTGGCGCTGATCGACACGGCCTTGGAGCGCGAGTCCTACACGCTGGCCCAGCGGCGGATCAGCGAGGCGACGCGACGGATCGGACCGTCACCGCAGTTGCACTTCCGCGCGGCGCAGGCCTTGTTCCATCTCGGCCAGGCTTTGGGGCCCACCGCGGTCCGCGACGTGCCGGGTGGACGGGCCGGCCAGTTTTGCGGCCAGTGGCTGTTGACGGAGAAGCGCGCCGAACCACACCGCTTCCTGTGCTGTCCGAGAAACTCGGCCTTATACCAGCTTCGCCGCGCGTTGGACGCCGGGCTGGACGAACCAGAGGCTCACCTGCTGCACGCTCTGATCTGGCAGCGGGCCGGGCGGCCGACAATCGGTTTCGCGGTCCTCAAGAGTCGTGAGGCGGTGTTGCTGGAATCGACCGACCCGGGCACGGCGGCAGTCTTCGCCCGCCTGGCCTTGGACGCAGACGCTCTAAGCGACTTCCTACGCTACGCCCGCCTGCGGGCTCAGCGCCAACCCGAGCAGCGCGAGCAGATCATGGCCGAGGCCTACCTGGCGGTCGCCGAACGCTATAACGAGCGCGGCGATAACGCCCTGTACGCGGCCTACCTGCGGCGGGCACTCGAGCTGCGGCCGGACGATGCAAGGTTGATGCTGCGGCTGGCGGACGCCGACTGGGCGGCTGAACGGCATCGCGACGCCGTGCTCGGATACCGGCGCGTGCTGGAACGCGACGCGCGGCCGGCGGAGAGAACGCGGATCCTGGAGCGCTTGGCGGCCTGGCAGGAGAGGCAGGCAGAGGTCCCCTAAACGGCGGCTCCAGGCGGGTCCGGGGAATCAGCACCCTCCACTAACCGCCACCCACACTGCGTGTCTACCCTCCCGAGAGCGGTACGGACTCGGGACGGGGAGACAGCGATGAAAGCGACGCTGAAGAAGACACTTCTGGCCGCGCTTCTCACCGGCGCGTGCCTGTGGGCCACAATCGTCTGCGACGTACCGAACGTCGATGTCGTGGTTCGGCACGATGAGGACCATTGGGATGACTGGTTCGAGGAAGTCATCTTCGTAGACCGCACCAGCCTCTGGTTCAGC
>JAUWXH010000524.1 GCA_030616465.1 Planctomycetota bacterium
GCCAACGCGACACACGGCACGCAGGTGACCGGCATTTCCAGCGAGGCCATGGCCTACCTGACCAAGCACTACTGGCCCGGGAACGTCCGCGAACTGGGCAACCTGATCGAGGTGCTGGCCGTCGAGCTCGGTGACCGCAAGATCGAGGCCGACGATTTGCCCGAGCACCTCCGCGGTCCGCGCGACCTGGTGCCCGCCTCGGCGGCCGGCATGGTCGGCCTGACCATGGCCGAGGTCGAGCGGTTGATGATCGAGCGGACGCTGGCGGCGACCGGCGGCAACCGCGAGCAGGCCGCAAAGATGCTCGACATCGGCACGCGAACGCTGTACCGCAAGATCAAGGAATACGGGCTCTGAGGTTCCCGCGCTCTGCCCAGAACGGCTTCGCGCTTTACCAGTCGCACTTCCAGTTGGAAGAAACCTCGGCGCAACGCTCTGGCGAGCAGTAGCGTCGTGGTCAAGTGAAGCGCGATGCTGGCAATCCCGGAATTGCGGGACTCCGGCGGCGCGGGTACACTTCCAGTGCGGGGCGGGAGACGAATCGGCTCAGGTAGGGACGCGGAGCGAGCCGGCGAACGAGCGGTAGGCCCGGCAACGAGACCAAGCCTCGAAACGGCGTGCGGCGGCCAGGGAGGGACGCCGCCGGTCAGCACGCGAGGCGCGGATGCGACATCCCGGCGGCCCCGGGCGAATCGGTCGCGGCCGTCGCTGAGGTGCTTCGATGGCGAGCGTTTTTGCGGAGCAACGCGGCAAGCTGATTCTGGCGGGGGTCATGCTGGTTATCGCGATCGGGCTGTTCCTGTTCCAGGCTCGCGGGGCGGCCGAGTTGACCAACACGATCAACTTCGTTTGTGTCGCGACGGGCGAGTTGTACGAGCTCGGCCGCGGCGAGGTCAAGGGGCTGGGGCTGCCGGCCGTGAACCCGGATACCGGCCAGGCCACGCTGTTGCCCTACGCCGAGAAGGACGGACGACGTTTCATCACGCGCCGCAAGGCCAGATTCCTGAAGCAGCTCGCCGACGTGAACAAATACGTGGATCCCAAGACGCTCGAGGTGCGTGCGGCACCGTGACGGCCAGGACGGAGAACACGTCATGAGCGCAGACGACCGACGAGTACGCGTTGCGTTTACGCTGATCGAGCTGTTGGTGGTTGTGGCGATTATCGCCCTGCTTATCTCGATTCTGCTGCCCAGCCTACAGTCGGCCCGGGAGCAGGCCCGCGCGACCAAGTGCGGGTCGCACCTGCGCAGCCTGGGGAACGGGCTGAACGCCTACTTCACCGAGAATAACGACTGGATACCGGGGGTGAACACAAGCGGGGTCGCCTTGTCAGCCCTGGCGACCATGGCTCCCAGGTTCCCGGATGTGCTTCGGCGTCCCGGGCTGCCCGTGCAGACCTACGACTGGATCAGCCCGCTGACGCGCTATGACGGGGAATACGGGGACACGCGCGCCAAGCGATTCCAGTTCCTGCTGAACTACTATCACTGTCCGTCGCAGATGCAGATCGAGTCTGACATCTTTGAGGCTCCTCCCGATAGCGGGGATTTCAACGAATTGGAGGGCGGGTGGGTGGCGGTCAGCTACCTTATGCCGGCGTATTTCCAGTACTGGGGCAAGGTGCATCTGGACCGTGTCATTGGAGTGGAAGTGACGCAGGGCGGCCCGATCGCGGCGCAAGTCATATCGGGAGACAGGGGCGAGCTTAAGCAGAACGAACCCCGTGACTGGGAAGTGGACTCGCGTGACTTCACATCTCAGGTTCACAGAATAGGCGTGCCGGCCCGCAAGATCGCGGCGGCCGACGGCACACGCTACCTGGCTGCCGACAAGATGCTGGACCACGACGTCAATCCCTGGCCCGGGTACTTTGGGTCGTTTAGCGACGGCGGTGGGTGGTGGGGCGGGTCTACCGCATATGGCGTGCGGCAGGGAAGCAAGAACTGGGACGACCAATCTGTGCCGAGAGGGTCACCTAGCGACGGGGAAAACCTGATACTGTCGTACCGCCACGCCACCGGACGGCAGTC
>JAUWXH010000303.1 GCA_030616465.1 Planctomycetota bacterium
CCGGGGATGACCAGCTTGGCGTACACGGCCGGCCCGACCAGCAGCGTGAGCAGGACCATGAGGATGTAGACGAAGCCGCTGGTCAGGTGGAAGAAGGCCTCGAGCTTGATTTTCCAGTTGGCGGCCCGGCGCATGACCATCGGCAGCAGCTTGACGCAGCTTTGGGCGCCGCCCTTGGTCCAGCGATGCTGCTGGGCCTTGAAGGCGTTCATTTCGGGTGGGAGCTCGGCGGGGGAGGTCACTTGCGGCAGGAAGACGAACTTCCACCCGTTGAGCTGGGCGCGGTAGGACAGGTCGAGGTCTTCGGTGAGGGTATCGTGCTGCCAGCCGCCGGCGTCGGCGATGGCCGCCTTGCGCCAGATGCCGGCCGTCCCGTTGAAGCTCATATAGCGGCCGGAACGGTTGCGGGCGGTGTGCTCGATGATAAAGTGGCCGTCGAGCAGGATTGCCTGCGTCTCGGTCAGCAGCGAGGCATCCCGGTTCAGGTGTTCCCAACGGGTCTGGACCATCCCGACGCGCTCGTTGGTGAAGTAGTGGATGGTCTCGCGCAGGATGTTGGTCGGCGGGAGGAAGTCGGCGTCGAAGATGAGGATGAACTCGCCGCGGGCGACGCGCGTACCTTCCTCCAGGGCGCCGGCCTTGTAGCCGACCCGGTTGTCGCGGTGGATGTAGACGATGTTGTGCCCCTGGGCGTGCAGGCGCTCGACGGTTTGGCGGGCGATCTCGACGGTCTCGTCGGTCGAGTCGTCCAGGACCTGGATCTCCAGCCGGTCGCGGGGATAGTCGATGCGGCAGGCCTGTTCGATCACCCGGCGGGCGACGTAGCGCTCGTTGTACATGGGGAGCTGTACGGTCACCGGGGGCAGCTCGCGGAAGCAGGCCTTGAGCTGCGGGGCCTTCCGCTTGACGTAGTAGAACATCAGGACAAGGAAAAGGCGGTGCAGCCCATAAACACAGATGGTCGACAGGACCACCAGGTAGGCCGTAATAGTCGCCTTGCTGAGCCAGATAGCGCTCATGGACGATCGTCCCCACGATCTCGAAACCGGCCGACGCGTCGTCGCACGAACGTCATATGCTAGATCGATCCGCACGGGTGTCAACGCGCCCGGGGGTGGTTCCAGGGGCAAGCCGCAGAGGCTACACTGGCTGGGTCGCGCCGCTTATCCGGCGCAGACCCGACCGAAACAGGAGTAGCGCTTGAACCTCAAGGAGCAGCACCACCCGGACGCCCAGGCCAGGGCCGAGCGCGATCGGGCGATTCAGCAGTTTGCCGGCGAGCACCTGGCCGGGTCCAACCAGGACCTCTACCAGGACATGCTGGTGACGCTCTGCCGACTCGCGCGCGACCAGGCCGATCGCGGCGACGTGAAGTTGCTGCACAAGGCGCTGGCCGAGCTGCGCTACGGGTTCAAAGTCTTCGCCCCCTACCGCGAGACCCACAAGATCAGCATCTTCGGCTCCAGCCGCACGCCGGAGGACCACCCCGACTATCAGACGGCGTTGGAATTCGCCCGCAAGATGTGCGAGAGCGGGTGGATGGTGATTACCGGCGCCGGTGACGGGATCATGAAGGCCGGGTGCGGCGGGGCGGGGCGGCAGGCCAGCTTCGGTGTCGCCATCCGCCTGCCCTTCGAGCAGAAGACCAACGAGATCATCGCCGACGATTCCAAGCTCGTGAACTTCCGCTATTTCTTCACGCGGAAGCTCATGTTCATGAAGGAGGCCTCGGCGGTGGCACTCTTCCCCGGCGGGTTCGGCACGCAGGACGAGGGCTTTGAAGTGCTCACGCTGGTGCAGACCGGCAAGGCCCCGCTGATCCCGATCGTGCTGATCGAGCAGCCCGGCGGAACGTATTGGCCGCAATGGCGGGCCTATGTCGTCGCCGAACTGCTCCGCAACCGAATGATCAGTGAACAGGACATGGACCTGATCCGGATCACCGACAGCGTGGACCAGGCGGCTGCCGAGGTGTTGCAGTTTTATCGCGTCTACCACTCGATGCGCTACGTGGGCGATGACCTGGTGCTGCGGCTGACCAACCGGCTGCCAGGCGCCTTGCTGGAGCGGATCAACGACGAGTACGCCGCGCATATCCTCGACGAAGGCCGCATCGAGCAGTGCGACGCCTTGCCGGCAGAGAACGGCGAATACGCCAAGCTGCCGCGCCTGAAGATGCGCTTTGACAAAAGGAGTTTCGGGTTGCTGCGGCGGCTGGTGGACACGATCAACACCGAAGGCGGGGCGTAGCAGCGGGACCTGGGGGGGGGTGAAAGCCCCGGTGCGCAGGCCGGGTAGAGGCCGGAATTCACGAAAATCCCGCAGATTTCGGGGATTTCTGGCAGAATCCGCTTGTCGAACAGGCTCAAGCGTGCCAAATGTTTACGCCAGCACGCGCGGAAAAGCACGCTTTTCCCGTGGTTTTTGGCGGTTTCGAGCGATCCTGCGAAGCGCCATGGCAAGTCGTCCGCTGCACGGTTGACAGCGGTAGACGTCAAGAACGAGTCGCGGCGAGCACAACCTCGGTTGGCTCGCCCCAGCACGGAGGTAAGAGATGGCCAAGAGAAAGGCGAGCAAGTCGGCCAAACCACGTACGAAGTCTGAGGTGTATCGTGAACTGGCGGACAACAGCGGACTGAGCCGCAAGCAAGTTGCCGCCGTCTTCGACGGCATGTCCGGGTTGATCAAGAAGGATCTTTCCGGGCGCGGGCCTGGCGTGTTCACCGTGCCCGGCCTGATGAAGATCAAGGTGGTCAAGAAGCCCGCCACCAAGGCCCGCAAGGGAACCAACCCCTTCACCGGCGAGCCGATGATCTTCAAGGCCAAGCCGGCCCGAAAGGTCGTGAAAGTCCTGGCCCTCAAGGGCCTGAAAGGGATGGTCTAGCCGGTCTCTACCGGAAGGCTCCACGCGCCTGAGCGCTAAAGCCTGGAGGCTCCCTCAGCGTCGCGGGTGACATTAGCCTGCCGTCCATGGGGAGTGTTCGCGCGCTTCGCCTGTGGCCGTAATCACCGTCGTCCGGGGACGAACCGCCGCGCGCCCGTTTGGGGATCAGTCCCCCTGCGGATCCGGCGAGGGGGAACCGGGTGTTCGAGCCTCCCGCCGGCGGCGGAGCTGCTCGCGGAGCTGAACAGCACTCTCAAAATCATCGCGCTCGAGGGCCGCCTCCAGCCGCTCCTGCAACGTCTGCTCGATGCCGTGCTGCTTCCGCAGGCGCTCTCCGAGCTGGCGGAGGTAGGAGATGCCGGGGTCCTGCTCGCACTGCTCCGGATCAAGCCCGATTTCGCCCAGCGTTCCGCCCAGCGCGTCGGCGCCGGCTTCGGCTTCCTCGACCGCCTCCTCGACCCGGCCCTCCAGAGCCGCCAGGCGCGACCGGAACCGGGCCCGATTGAACAACAAGGTGGGCAGCAGCGCGGTGTTGGCGCCCGTGCCGCCGGCGTGATCCGCGATCATCCGCAGGACCGACAAGCACTCGTCCGTGTCCCGGGCGGCGCGGAACACGTGCCAGCGCTCCGCCTCGCAGTCGTCGCGCTGCGCTTCGGTGTCGACCAGGTTCGCCAAAGCCATGCGGCGGTAATTCAATTGGACCAACTCGCGTTGGAGCTCGGCCCAATCCTGCTCGGTCGGGGCGTGCCCCAGTCGGAGCTCGCGTCGGACATACTCCCGAACGCTCGGCAGACCGTGGAAGCGCTTCCCGTCCGGGCGGCCGTCCGGAAACATCTGCAGCAGGCCCAGGTCGATGCGTAACTGCACCAGCTCACCCCCGTCTTCCCCGCTGACCAGCCGGGCAGCGACCTCCCCTTTCGGGCAGTTCCAGTCGCCAATCAGCTCGTCCAAGTCCAGATTCATCAGCGCTCCAAACCCGCGATAGCACCGGGTTCATCGACCAGCCGGAAGCACGGCTGCAATTCGCCCGGCCGCCCGATAAGAGCCGAATGGGCGCACCTGAACCGAGCCGCGTCCGCCTCGTAGAGGCGGAGTGAG
>JAUWXH010000396.1 GCA_030616465.1 Planctomycetota bacterium
CGGAAATGCTGCACGACTTTCCAGAGGCCCTGCAAGGCCTCTTTGACCGTCTTGCCGACACCCTCCGTGTCCACGTTCTTGTAGAAAATGCCCACCAGGAGCAACGCGATGAATGCCATGCTGGCGGCGTAGAAGTTGATGTATTGCAGGCCCAGTCGCTCGTTCAGGTCGCCCGCTAGCGCCTTGCCCGTGAACGCACCGATGTTGACCACCATGTAGAAAATGGACATCGCCCGGGCGCGGTGGGCCGAATCGCTGCACTTGGCCACCGTACCGGAGATCACCGGCTTGATGATGGCCCCGCCCAACATGATCAGGCCCAGCGAGAGCACCGCAGTGGTCTTGAGCTGAAATGCCCCCAGCAGGGCGTACCCGGCCGTCAGCAGCGTAAACGCCACCATCAAGGCTTGCTTGAAGCCGATCTTGTCCGCCATGATGCCCATGAACGTGGGGAAGAAGTAGATTCCCCCGGCAAATAGGGCGACGACCAGGCCGGTCTGCGGGTCGGTGAAGCCGACGTCCTGGTTGAGGTAGCGATAGAGCGTGATGAACATGCCGTAGTAGGCAGCTCGTTCGCACAGCTCGGCGCCATTGGCGAACCAGAAGGTCCGCGGGAAACGCCAGTTCAGCTTCTCGGCTTGGTCCAACGGTTGGTCGGCCATACTTGTGGGACTCCTCCTGGTGGTGAGGTCGGTTACGCGTTGCGGCGAATGGTAACCGCCCGGCGGCGTAGCGCCCACAGGCGTGCGGCGCCGGCCAAGCCCGGCGGGTACGTGCTTAGCTCACGTCGGCCGGGACGCCGTCGATCAGTCGCGTCGCGGCCCGCTCGAAGCGTTCGTAGAACTCCTCGGGCGAGAGCTTGGCCTGGGCGGCCAGGGACTTGAGCATGGCGGGGTTTTCCAGGTCAGCCCGTTCCAGGCGGATCATGTAGGCGCGCGCGACGCGGTAGATGTCCGACTGCACGTCCACGGTGCGGATGCGGGTGCGGTTGGTCTGCGGGTCGATCATGTCATGCATGTCGATCGCTTGCAGGTTCCCGTTGACCAGGCTGACCATTACCGCTGACGGCGCGTCGTAGTCGGTCAGCAAGAGCTGAATGCTGAAGTAGCCCAGGCTGCGGCAGTAGGACATGTCGTAGGGCGTCGGATCGGCCGAGCGCAACTCATAGCCGAGCTCGTGCGCCACCAGCGACACCGATTGCCCCCGGGCCGTGAAGCGATTCTGAAGCTCGGTCCTGAGAAGCTCGGCCAACTGGACCTCGGACAAGCGCAGATGGCCGACGGCGTCCAGCGGGACCTCGTGCCCGAGCAGGCGCTCCAGCTCTTCACGATCGCCCAATTGGTACGCCAGCCCCTCGGCCAGCAAGGCCACTCCGTCCGGACGTCCCATCACGCGGCGCTTCAGCATGGCCCCTTCCAGCACGTCGGCGACATGCTGAAGCCTGGTTCTCTCGGCGAACTCTTCCGGAATCAGCGTGATCGTGGCGCCGGCTGCCATACCGATCGACATGGCCAGCCACCCGGTACGGCGTCCCATGGTCTCGATCAGGTACCAGCGTCCGGTGGTGTTCGAGTCGCGCATCAGGTTCTTGACCAGTTGGGTGCCGATGTAGCGGGCGGTCGAGAAGCCGAAGGTGGGCACGTCGTGCGGCAGCGGCAGGTCGTTGTCGATCGTCTTGGGGACGTGCACGACGCGCATCTCGCCGTCGGCCGAGTCGCAGACGAAGCGGGCGCTGAGGGCCGTGTCGTCCCCGCCGATGGTGAGCAGGCAGTCGATGCCCAGTTGCCGCAGGTTATCCGAAACGCGGGCGATCTTGGCCGCGTTCGGGGCGACGAGGGTGTGCGCTTTCAGCCGCCCTTCGTCCAGCAGACTGGTGCGTGAGGTTCGCAGGATGGAGCCCCCGTTGAAATGGATCCGGGCGACCCGTGGGATGTCGAGTTGCACGGAGTGCCGTGCCGGATCAAATTCGTCGGTGCAGAGCCAACGGAACCCCTCATAGAACCCGATCACCTCGAAGCCGCGATTGATCGCCTCGATCGTGGCGGCGCCAATGACGGCGTTGATGCCCGGGGCCGGGCCGCCGCCCACAATGATCCCCAGTCGCTTGTTGGCCATGGTCCTGCTAGACCTCCCTGGCGCGTCGGAGTCTGTCGTTCCCCGCAAGCAGTCCTCTTATCGACGGCGGGCACGGATCGGCTTCGGCCGAACTGCCGGAATCACGTCCGTCCGGGGGCCGGTGCTCGCTGCCAGCCCGGTTCACCCCGGGTGCGGGTAAGCTACGGTGCCGGGGGCGGCTCGGCAACGCGCGTGGAGGCGGGGGGAGATGATTTTCGGTGGGGGCGCTTGCTCCTTGGTGCGTCCGGGGCTAAATTACTGAATTCGGCATTGTAGCTGACAGGGTAGAAGATGCCTAAGTTCAAACCGCACAAGGGACTGCGCAAACGCGTCAAGATCACCGCCAGGGGCAAGGTCGTGCGCAAGATGTCTTTCGGCGGCCATCTGATGAGCGGAAAGCCCGGCACTCGTCGCCAGCGGCTGCGCCGGCGGGTTGTGATTGAGAGCAAGTTTGCCGACCGCATCAAGCAGGCTCTCGGTGCCGGCTAGCTGGGGGCTGTTGTAGGAGATTGCGATGCCTCGTACTCGCCCCGGTGCCGTGACTCGTCGGCGACGCAAGCGGATTCTGCGCGCGGCCCGCGGCTATCGCGGCACCCGCAGCAAGCTGTTCAAGAGTGCCAAGCAGACCGTCATCAAAGCCGGGCAATACGCCTACCGCGACCGCCGCGTGCGCAAACGCGAGTTCCGCGCCTTGTGGATCATTCGCATCACTGGCGCCTGCACCACCCGCGGGGTTTCCTACAGCCGCTTCATCGGCGGGCTCAAGAAAGCCGGCGTGTTCCTCAATCGCAAGATGCTCAGCGAGGTGGCGATCGCCGACCCGGTCGCGTTCGACAAGCTGGTGGAATTGGCCCGGGCACACGGAACGGCCGCGGCCTGACACAGACGCGGCAGCCCGGGCCGCTGTCGCTCCTCCTCCCCGCTCGCGTGCCCCAAAACCCCGATTCGATCCCGCTGCGCTGACCGCGACAGGCGGGCCGTTTCCCCCTAGAATCCCCA
>JAUWXH010000106.1 GCA_030616465.1 Planctomycetota bacterium
CCGGGAGCACCGATTCGGTGATCTTCTCGCCGGCCCAGACGCGTTTCATCACCGCAACCGATTCGGCCATCCCACGCATCGTCTGCGTCGCCGGGTCCGCGCCGACCGCCCGGTAGTCCTCCACGCGGCCGCCGACGCCGAGGCCGAGTTAGCCGATCTGATCGAAGCGGGCTACGGCCGGTGGGTACAGCCCCCGCCCGGGCCGAAGGGCGGCCGACCCGGAAGCCGCTTCGTTCTTACGTCTGACAGAACTGACACTGACAAAAACCCCGCTGATGGCCCGGAAACGGGAATTGTGTCAGTGTCAGAAGCGTCAGACGGCGCCGACAACGCGACCGACACCGATGCCGCGACTGACCCCGGCTGCCCAGCCGATGATCAACCCCCGGACGAAATCCGTTTCGCGAACTGTCCAGAGGCCGAGGGCGCGGCTGACGACGAATGGGGGGAAATCTGATGACCGCGACGCCCGCCCCCGCTGCCGCGCTGCTGATCGAGCTGACCCGCCGCGGGATCGAACTTCAGGCCCACGGCGACCGGCTACGCTATCGCCCACGTTCGGTCCTGACGCCCGAGCTGGCCGAGCGCGTAAGGGCCCACAAGGCGGCGCTGTTGGCGCTGCTACGGCATGGCCGCCCGCCACAGCCCCCGCAGAATGGCCAGAAGCGGCCCACAGCAGCCGCAACGCCCCGAGCCGGTAAGATAGACCGGCCGAACACGCCAGCGTGTGAGAAGCCGTGCGATGCACGCCACGAGCTTTCCCTTGCCGAGCGCGTCGAAAGCGGCTACGTCAACCCCGGCTGGACGCCGCGGGCCTGGGCGGATCGGCTACGCCAACTCGCCGACCGATGCCAAGCGACACGGCCGGACCTTGCCGTGACCTACCGGGCGTGGGCAAAAAATGTCATGGCGCCGGTTGACAAATAGCGCCGAATGACGTATACTAGGGGTATGAACACAATGCAGACTTTCGCAAACCTGATTCGAGTTACGGCCAAACGGGACGGCCGCACGGTGTATGCAATCGCCCGCGATAGCGGCGTGAATTCGGCTGTCGTCGGGCGATTCGTCAAAGGCGAGCGCGACGTGACGTTAACGACCGCTGAGAAGTTGTGTCGGACGCTGCGGCTGGAACTTCGCCCGGCGCGGCCACGCAGAAAGGCTGGTGCATGATGGCGCGGAAGCGGCAGCGATCACGCGGTCAGGGAACGCTATTCCGGCGTGCCGGTCGCGGACCCTGGATCGCACGGTGGTTTGATCACGATGGGCAGCGTAAAGAGCGGTCTACCAAAACCACGGACCGCGCCGCGGCCGAACGCATCTTGACAAGGCGCATCGCAGATGCGGCGTTGCGGAAAGACGGTGTTGTAGATGCTCGCACCGATCACTATGCCGCAGCCGAGCGTCGCCGGCTGCCTGATCACGTTGATGACTGGATCGCAACGCTGACCGCCAAGGGCGTGACGACGAAGCAAACGGCGCTACTGCGAAAGCGCGTGGATACGATCTTGACTACAATCCAGGCACAGTGCATGAGCGACCTGTCGGCGTCAGCGGTGCAGACTGCGATCGGCGACATGCACGCCAACGGCACGAGCCTTCAGACCTGCCAGCACTATCTGCGGGCAATCAAGCAGTTCTCTCGCTAGCTGAAGCACGACGGGCGTACCCGCGATGACGCCCTGGCCCACCTGACCGGCTACAACGCGGCGACCGACCGCCAGTATGAGCGTCGCCCGCTGGATGCCGAGGAACTGCGGCTGCTGGCAGACGCCGCCGAACGCGGCCCCGTGTGGCACGGGATGACCGGCCCGGATCGGGCGATCCTGTATCGCGTCGCGGCGGGTACGGGCTTCCGCGCTTCGGAGTGTCGCAGCCTGACCCCGGCAAGTTTCCGAGTAGACGATGACCCGCCGACGATCGCCTTATGGGCGGCCAGCTCAAAGCGCCGGCGTGATGACGTGCAGCCGATCCGGGTGGACCTGGCCAACCTGCTGCGCGGCTGGCTGGCCGGGCGCGCGGCTGATGCCCCGGTGTTTGCGTCGATGCCCGAGAGAACGGCTGTGATGATTCGGGCCGACCTGCGGCGGGCAAAGGCAGGGTGGATCAGGGGGACCCGCGATCGGCTGGAACGCCAGAAACGTCGGGATGCTGAGTTTCTGGCCGAGATCGACAACGCCGGGCGCGTAGTCGATTTTCATAGCCTGCGGGCGACCTATGTCACGCTGCTGATCAAGGGCGGAGCATCGGTCAAGGCGGTGCAGGAATTAGCCCGGCACAGCGATCCTAAGCTCACGCTGAACGTGTACAGTCAGCTCGGCGTGCACGATCTGGCGGGCGCGATCGCGAAGCTACCGGCGGTGACCAGCAAACCGCCCCAGCGGGAGCGGCTGCGGGCGACGGGAACGGAGAATGCCCACGCCAAGGCCCGGGCGGACCCCCGCCCAAAACCCCGACAGTTGGGGCGCGAATCCCGACAGTTGAGCGCGGCATCGCGCAACGGCGACGCCGGCCCGGCTGCGCTTGCTGACGCCCGCAAACCCTTTAGAATCGCGAACGTAAGCGGTCCTATGCAACAGAGCGCGGCAGACCGCACGCAAGATGCCACCGTAGCTCAATTGGCAGAGCAGCGGTTTTGTAAACCGCAGGTTGGAGGTTCGAGTCCTCTCGGTGGCTTTCCGGCAAGTCTTCAAGCCGGTAGACCTTACGAAACCCCATTGGGTTCGCCCCGTGTCTCTGCACCGGGGCTGAGTCTGGCAGACATGTCCCAAGCTATGTAAACGAGTCGGGCCTCAAGAGCTGCGGCAGATCATTCGAGAGTAAGAGCCGCCCCAACCCGCGAGTCGACTCAGCACATCCGGTGAACCGCTGGCCGGCATTGCATCGGCAGGCCTGTCTAGTCCCCGCCCAAGGGGTCCGACTCCTTGAGTTGGTCGAGTTCCACGCGGATCATCCAGTCGCCGTGCTCGAACGGCGAGCCGGGCCGGCCCGGTTTGGCCACCAGCGAGTTGCCGCGCGTGCTGTCGTCGTAGGCGACATAGACGCCCTTGGTAGCGGTCGGGCGGAAATCGAGGCAGATATAGAACTCGCGTGGGACGCGCGTCGGCTCCACCTCCATCCGAACCCACTGCAACGGACCGCGCTCGAAGGTCATGTAGGGCTTCTTCCAGATGGTAATCCGCTGCATCTCGGCGTCGCACAGGGCGACGACAAACGTGCCCGTCTCGCGAGGGCGACCGTAGCGAGCGCCATAAACCGACACCGCGCTGACGTACCAGCTCTCGCCCGGCGCGGTGAACCTACGGGCATGCCCGCCGCCGGCGATTGACCGCTTGCCTTCGTCGGCATCATCGTCATACGCGAGCTCGAGCGGCTTGCCGGTCAGCCGATCGGTGCTGACACGCACGGCCTTGGTTCGGCTGACAGAGGCCGGTTGCGCGAACAGCGGCGCAGCCTTCCGCCACCAAGTCTTCAACGCCGCTTCTCGCTGTGGGAACGATTTGACGACAGTAGCAAGCAGGGCCTGTTCAGGCTTGGCCGGCTCGATGACGGCGGCCTGCCAAGCGGCGAACAGCTTGACGAAGCCCCGGCGACCGATTATCCGCTCGAGGTCGCGCCAGAGGCCGGCACCCCGATCAACCTTCGACGGGTGCTCGGCGGCCAACTGCCGCTCGAGCCGCATGGTGCCGTCGGCGCGGTAGTCGTACGGCTCGAACCAGATCGACTGACCCTCGGCAGCGTAGACGGCATCGACCACGACCGAACCGGCGTAGTGGGCCCAGCCCTCGGCAGCCGCGCTCGTCATCCAGTCGCGCTCCTTGAGCAGCCGGTACATCATGACGTGACCCAGCTCGTGGCAGAAGCCGTACAGGTTAAACACGCCCGAGGCCGGCGGCGGGGCCAGCTTCCGCGCGCTCGACAGCGAAAGGAAGATGTGGTCGCGACCGTCCGTGTACAAGCGCGTCGGATGCGAGGACCCGCACTCGACTTCCGCGATGACCGTGGCGGGCATGTCGGCGGCGAACTCTCCGACGTAAACCTGCCGGGCCGCTGAAATAACCTCCGCGATCGACCGGGCCTGCCGCGGGTTGATGCCTGAGTAGTCAACCCGCACGTGCGGACCGGTGACGGTCTCGGCCGTCGCCAACACAGCGACGCTGACCAACACAACGACGGTATACACTGTTCTCATGTCTACTCCTCCGGGATCTGAATCGGCGGACCTCGCCCTGGGTCCCGCTCCCTTAGACGTTGCACTATCGCACATGTTCCGAGAAATGTGACAATGACCGGCAGAACCTTGGCTCGCTGCGGGGCACCGTATAGTCCCTGTTCTATCATTTGGCCACAACCGTCATTCGAGGCTCACGACCAGCGGCGGCTCAGTGCATGCGCATCAAGGCCATTGTCTCAGTAGCGCGTCCCGCGCCAGACGGTTTCCTCGCCACGCGCCAGATGCACGATCGCGCGGATGCAAATGGCGATCAGGATCGCGCACCCGAGGGGGTGCAGGCAAGCCAGGTGCCGATCCACCGCGGCGGTGTGATACACCAACCACGCCAGCGCCGTGGATACCATAGCGTGCAGGCCCGCCAGCGACCACCACAGCGGTAACCACAATACGGGCCAGTCGAACAATGTCGCCAGGCCCAGCAGGATGAGCAACGCCACCGGCAACAACGAAACGAAGCTCAGCCCGTTCATGACCAGCAGCAGCCGAGGGACGGTCTTGAGGCCCCCGACAAATGTGCGTGTGATCCCGCGAATGGTATTAGCCAGCGTGCCGTAGTGGCGTTGGGTATAGAGTTCCGGCGCTAAGAGGAACGACACCCTCTGTCCGGCCCGCTTGGCGATACGGATCAGCTCGCTGTCCTCGTCGTAGATGCGGATGACCGCACCATGCCCGCCGAGCGCCTCGTACGACTCGCGTCGGCAGATCATCAAGGCGCTGCCGATGGCGTCCGGCCAGGCGGGGTCACTGATTTTGCGGGGGTCATACCAGGCAAAGATGACGGCCCCGAACAGCGGCACGAGCAGCCGTTCCCAGAACTGTGATATCTCCGGAGCCCCCATGAGGGCGACCCAGTCGAGGTCGTTCGTGGCGAGCTGATTGACCAATGTCCGCAGGCAGCCGGGGGCGAGCCGCAGGTCGCTGTCCACGAACACGACGCAATCGCTCTTGAGCTCAGAGGCGATGCTGTGGATGGCGTGCGGTTTGCCGTAGAGTCCTTCCGGCAATTCCGTCACGTCCACCCGGCGGACCCGGGGGTGACGATCCTGAATCGCCTGGACGACCTGCACGGTCCCGTCACTCGAGCGGTCGTTGACCACGATGATGCGTGCGTCGGGGTAGTCCTGCGCCAGGATGGACTCGAGGCAGGTCCCGATGTTGGCTTGCTCGTCCTTGACCGGGATGACGATGTCCAGCGACGGCCATTCGCGAGCGCCGGCTGAGACCGAGGGCAGCGTCCGCTGCTTGCGCACAAGCTGGACGCTGCGCACAAAGTGCCCGCACAGCCCCAGCACCGACGCCGCGTAGAGGACGAATATCACGCCGACCAGGTAGTCCACACTCTGCCCCAACCGCAATCCGCCAAGGGTTCAGCCAGTCTCGGGGAAATCGGCTCACGCGCTGCGCCCACCCGGCCAAGCTATCCGTTGCCGCAAACGGCGTCAACGTGAGCGGCGTGTGCCCGCAAGGGGGGTGATCGTCAGGAAAGTGGGTAACGTCCAGATGTCATTCCGACCGCGTCCGCCGATCGCGGACGCGCGGAGGAATCTGGCTCAATAGCGCGACCGAGGCCAGATTTCTCGGCGCGGAGTTTACCCTGAGCAACGTCGAAGGGCTTCTCGGAATGACACGCTACCCACGCAAGTGACGGTCACCCGCAAGGGGGTGGAGGTGGGGATGGATCGCGGGAAGCGTTGTTCGCCACTCAGTCGGCGGCGGGACATTCCGGCAGTTCGTGCGACTGTTCTTTGCGCGTTTCCGCGGCCCGGTGGAACTCACGCAGGAGCCCGGCTTCCGCTTCATTGTGCAGGGCGGCCTCGGCGTGTTTCTCGATCAAGGCGGCGAGCGCTTCCCCGTCCGCGTTCGTGACGAGGTCTATGTCCGTGGCCAGAGTGGCGATTCGTTCCAGGCATTGCGCGGTCACGTCTTCGGTCAACTGAGCGGAGATGCGCTCGAGCTCGGCCAGACGCTCCTGATCCCACCGCGTGCGGACGAAGCGGATCCAGGGATCGAACGGCGAACTCTCCGGTGCGGGCGGGGATTGCCAGTCGTACGAGACGACCTCGCGACCGCGGATCACCCGCTCCGTCTCGCGGCCGTAAGAGTCGATGAACGCAAGTGGAAGGATCCGGTTGGGGGTGAGTTTGAGCCCGAAGGAGGCGGCCAACGATTCCCGTGCGGTTCGCGGCAGCCCGCGCAGCGTCCAGGAGAGGACTTCCCGGGGCGCGGGGGCACCGCTGACGATGATGCACCGCCCGTTCAGGACCGCCGACAAGATGTCCCCGATGCGATCAGCATTGCAGCGGAGGCGCGACGTACTTCCCGTCGAGCTTGGGCCAAAGCGGCGTGACTTAGGGACCGGCAGCGCGAGCCGGTCGAGCCGGGCGCTCGGATCGAGCAGCACTTCCTGGCCGACCGCTCGTCGCAGCGCGGCTTGAACCTCAAGCGGGTCGCAGCGGAAGCGGCGAAAGTCGGCGCGGTCCAGGACGACGATGTGGGTATAGACGCGCTGGCCGCCGCGGCCCGTGTGTTCGATGCCGGCGTGGCGCGAAACGGCGATGCAACGCCGGCCGCTGCCGAGCGGGTAACTCGCCAGGCCGGATGCGGCCGGCGACGAATCACACAGGCCGTCGTGCGACGGCGAGCGCTGCGTGATTTCCCTTTTCTCGTCG
>JAUWXH010000217.1 GCA_030616465.1 Planctomycetota bacterium
AGTTCCCACAGGTCGCTGCGACGGATTCCGCGTACTCGTCGGGCGCCAATGGCGTCTTTTCCCAGGCGTATCCCGCCGGCGATCTGTCGGTGACCTTCGACGACGTCTCCTTCGTACCCGAGCCCGCGACGCTCGCGCTGGTCGTACTGGGCGGCTTCCTCATCGCCAGCCGTCGCCGCTAGCCGTCGTCCAGAACGCTCCGGCGCCCGCCGCGGCGGACATCCGGCAGGCGTTCGCTATGCTTTCATTCAAGCGTCCTCACCGGCAGAGCGTCTGCGCCGAGCGCGGCGCAGCGGGAACAGGCCTACTCGAACGCGGCCACGGCTTCGACCAGCGCTCGCGTTATCCCGCGTTCCGTTTCGCTGTGGCCGGCCTCTTCGACGATGATGAGCTTGGACTTGGGTAGGCGCTGACGCAGCCGATGGGCCGATCCCGTCCTTAGGAAAGATGGATCGACGTCACCAATGCACCACCGATCCAGAGCGTCGGCGTCCTTGAACACTCGAAGCTTGGGCGTCATGTCAGGCACGGAGCAGTCTGGCGTAACATGCCAACGGCACACGTAGGCCACCTGCTCCGCCGCACCCAACGCGGTCAGCACGTCACGCTGGGCGAGTATCCACTCAGCGGCTCGTGAGGAGGCTTCAGTGCTGTCTGCCTGTCGTCGGGCGCCCCGGTCTGAGTAGAATGGTCGCCCAGAGCCCGGCAAATGGGATAGCGCGGTTTATACGAGCATGCTGTCTGGCCAGGGTTGGTCGCCTCCGGTGATCGTATCGACTGGGGCGAAGATGGGCAGCGGCGGGATTGCCAGCAACAGAGGCGCGCCACGACGGAGGTCGGAAGGCCATGCCGATTCATTGGACGGCAGAACAGCCCCTCACACGGCGCAGATTCCTCGCAGGCGCTGCCGCCGGTCTTCTGGGCGGATGCACACCATTGTATTCGCGTCGGAGGCAGCCTTCGCCCGAGGAGCAGCGCGACACGCGCTGGGCGTTTCTCGCAGACACGCACATCCACCGCTCGCCGGACAAAACGGTTCGCCGGTGCAACATGGCGCGCAACCTTCGGTCGGCAGTCGCACACGTCCTCGCAGCCGCACCTGAGCACGTTCTCTTCAACGGCGACATGGCATTCGCGCGGGGCAAGCCGGAGGATTATGCGACGTTTGAGCAAATCGTCGCGCCGCTGCGAGAGAAGCCGATTTCGATGCACTTTACTCTTGGCAACCACGATCACCGGGACAACTTCATCTCATCCCGGCGAGACCGCACCTGTCGGCTAGTCAACGAGAAACGCATATCAAGCCTCACGATCGGCAGTTTCCACTGGGTATTTCTGGACTCACTGCGGCGAGTGCACCGGCTGTCCGGAGCGCTAGGTGAGGATCAATTGCTCTGGCTAGCTAATTGCTTGGACGCGGCCCACGACGTGCCCGCGATCGTGTGCCTCCATCACAATCCCGAGCCGACGCTGTTTGGCCTGAAGGACACGAGTGCGTTCTTGGATGTCGTTCTCCCGCGGCGGCAGGTCAAGGCGGTCATCTTCGGACACACACATGCCTACCGTCGTTGGCAAACGGATGGCCTGCATTTCGTTAACCTGCCCGCAGTAGGATACTGGTTCAGTCCCTCGACACCACTGGGCTGGATATCAGCCAGCATCGGGCTGCGCGGAATCACGCTCGAAGTGTACGAACTGGTCGGCACTGGGCGTCGCGAGTCTATCCGCCACACCACGACGGCGCGGCTACTCCTGCGCTGACGAGGACTGCCTCTGCGCTCGCCCCGGGCATGAGGTCGTCGAGCTGATCATGCCAGCAAGCGTTTCCCGTACCCATCGCACCTCACCTCGCTCACATGTCGTGACACGAACACCAGCCCCACATCGCGGGCACTCCGGAATCGTGAGGTTGTCCCACGTCTGACGGTCGTTCTCTGATTCAGAGTCGACGAACGCGGCCCGATCGGGCGGGTGGCGCACGCTCCTCGTGCGTTCCCCGCCGTTCTTCTGCATAATCATGTACGTGATGAGTCCTCGTTCAGTCGAAAACGGTTGTTGGGAGTTCTGGGTCGATGTTGGTGGGACCTTCACCGACTGTCTCGCCCGCTGCCCGGACGGCACGTTGCGCACGCACAAGCTGCTGAGCAACGGCGCTTACCGGGGAAGCGTTGGCGACGGCTCGACACGCGAAGGCCTGCTGGATTCGCGGCGCCGTCGCGATCCGGCCGATTTTTTTGTCGGCTGGCGTTTGGCGTTGTTGCGGCCGCTTGGGCGCGAGAAGGAAGGCGAACGAAGCAAGCCCGACGCCACGTGTGCCGAGCGTAATCCCAGTCGCGGCAACTTCGAAGTGCTCGATACCGATGTGCCCGTCGTGGGCTTCGATTCGACGCAGGGCCGGCTGCGCCTGGGCAGGCCGCTCGAGCGTGAGCCGGAGCCCGGCTGGCTCTACGAGCTGCAATGCGGCGAGGAAGCGCCGGTCATCGGCATCCGCTGGCTGATGGGCAAGCCGCTGAGCGAACCCATCGGTTCCGTCCGCGTCCGCTTGGGCACGACTCGCGGCACGAACGCCTTGCTGGAGCGTCGCGGCGCTGCGACGGCGTTCGTCACGACCGCCGGCCTCGGTGACGTGTTGCGCATCGGCTACCAGCAACGCCCGCGGCTGTTTGATCTGCACATCCGCAAGCCGGCCCCTTTGTACCGCGAAGTCGTCGAGCTCGAGGAGCGCGTGGGCAAAGACGGGGAGGTGCTGCGCGAGCTCGACGAAGACGAGCTCCGCGTCAAGTTGGCCCGCCTTCGTACCGCGGGCATCGAAGCGATCGCGGTGTGTTTGCTGAACAGCTATAGGAACGGAGCGCACGAGCGACGGGCGGCGCAGGTGGCCCGGGAGCTGGGCTTCGAGCACGTTTCGATCTCGTCGCAGCTCTCGCCGTTGCAGCGCATCGTGCCACGTGGCGAGACGACGGTGATCAACGCGTATCTGACACCGGTCATCGGGGCGTATCTCGAAGCGCTGGACCGCCGCTTGCCCGAGGCCGCGCTCAAAATGATGACCAGCGCGGGCGGGTTGGTGGACTCAGCGGCGTTCGTGGCCAAGGACAGCATTCTGTCCGGGCCGGCCGCCGGCGTGGTGGGGGCCGCCCACGCCGCCCAATCGGCCGGCTTCGACAAGGCCATCGGCTTCGACATGGGCGGCACGAGCACTGACGTCAGTCGCTACGGCGGGCAGTTCGAGCGTCGGTACGAAATGAGTATCGAGGATCGGGCATCCGGCGATAGCATCCGCATTGTCGCGCCGGTGCTCGCGATCGAGACGGTCGCCGCGGGCGGCGGCTCGATCTGCGACTTCGACGGCGTCAAGCCGGTCGTCGGACCCCGCAGTGCCGGGGCGGAACCCGGGCCGGCTTGTTACGGTCGCGGCGGTCCGCTCTGTCTGACAGATGTCAACGTTTTTCTCGGCCGGATCTTGCCTGATCTCTTCCCGTTCCCGCTGGACCGCGATGCGGTCGAACGGCGGTTGCACGAACTGGTCGAGCGGATCACGCTGGCGACCGGCCGTCGATATGACCCCTATGAGCTGGCCGCCGGATATGTCTCGATCGCGAACGCTCACATGGTTGCGGCCATCAAGAAGATCTCGGTCCAACGCGGGTACGATCCTCGGGAGCACGCGTTGGTGAGCTTCGGTGGGGCCGGCGGCCAACATGCCTGCGCGATCGCACGCGAACTGGGGATCACCCGAATTCTGTCACACCCGTATGCCGGCGTGCTCAGTGCCTTCGGGATTGGCATGGCGGATGTGACGCGCTTCGCGGCCCGGGATGTCAGCCGTCCCCTCGCCGCCGCCACGCTGGCTGCGCTCGAGCCGCTCTTTGCAGAGCTGGAAGCCGAGCTGCGCTCAGAGGTCGAGGGGGAAGGAGTCCCGGCGGAGTGGATCGCGCCTGCCCGGCGGCTGCTCGACTTGCGCTACGTGGGACAGGACGCGGCGCTCACGATCGAGAAGCCGCGCGATGGTGAATGGCGCTCGGCATTCGAGCACCGCCATCAACAGCTTTACGGCTTCACACACCCCGAACGTGCCGTCGAGGTTTACACGGCACGGTTGGAAGTCACCGGCCGGACGCCGAAGCCCCGAACGCCGATGCCGCCAGCGCGCGCCGGGGATCGTGCCCCCGTCAGACGCGCGCAGGTTTACTTCGACGGCACGTTGCACGATACACCGATCTTCCGGCGTGACCAGTTGCAGCCCGGTGACTGTTGCGATGGTCCAGCAATCATCCTCGAAGCAACCGGCACGATCGTGGTCGAGCCCGGCTGGCGGGCGGAGATGACCACACGCGGCGACATCCTCCTTACCGACCAAACCGTGCGTGGCGCCTGCCCGTCCGTCCCCGCGTCCCCCGGCTCTTCAGTCTCTTCTTCTTGCGATCCCATCACGTTGGAGCTGTTCAACAGCCAATTTGCCGCGATCGCGGAGCAGATGGGCGCCATGCTGCGACGCACGGCGCTGTCCACCAACGTCAAGGAGCGGCTGGACTTCTCGTGTGCCATCTATGACACCGATGGCGGCCTCGTCGCGCACGCGCCGCACATCCCCGTGCACATCGGCGCGATGGGCCAGTGCATCACGTGCATGATCGAGGACCGGCGGCGGGCAGACGGCCAGCCGGCGCTTCGGCCTGGCGAGGTCTATGTCACCAACGATCCGTATCGCGGTGGCAGCCACCTGCCTGACGTGACTGTGATAACCCCCGTGTTTGACGAGCGGGAACGCGCAGTCCTGTTTTACGCGGCCAGCCGTGCGCACCACGCCGAGATCGGCGGCATGGCGCCCGGCTCGATGCCTCCGTACAGCCGCAGC
>JAUWXH010000325.1 GCA_030616465.1 Planctomycetota bacterium
GCGGGCTGGGGCTGAGGGAGTCGGGGGAGATCTACACCAAGCTGTCGATCGGCGACGGGCTGGCGAGCCAGATTCCGGCGTTCATCATGTCGGTCGGGGCTGGGATGCTGGTCACCCGGGCCACGGGGCGCACGAACATGGGCGAGGAGGTCCTCGGCCAGTTGCTGGCCAAACCGGTGGCGTTGACGATGGCGGCCAGCTTCCTGGCCGTGCTGATACTCACGCCGCTGCCCACGGTACCGCTGGTCATCATGGGCGTCGGCTGCGGGTTGTTGGCGTACTTTATCCGGCACGTGCAAAAGGGCACCACCACTCGCAAACTGGCCGAGCAACGCGCCAAAGAACGCACCAAGCCGCAGCAGATCGAATCCCACCTCGGCGTGGACGCGTTGGAGATGCAGATCGGCTTCGGGCTGGTGCGGCTGGTCGACCGGGCGCGCGGCGGCGACCTGCTCGATCGCATCAGCTCGCTGCGCAAGCAGATCGCCCTCGAGCTCGGGCTGGTGGTCCCGCCGGTGCGCATCCGCGACAACGGCAACCTCGAGCCCAATCAGTACACCGTCCTGCTGCGCGGTCAGGAGATCGCCCGCGGCACGATCGTCCCGGACCAACTGCTGGCGATCGACTCGGGGTTGGCCAGTGAGCCGTTGGGCGGGATGGAGATGCGCGAACCAGCCTTCGGGTTGAAGGCCTGGTGGATCCCCCCGGACCAGCGCGAACGGGCCGAACGCCTCAACTACACGGTCGTCGAGCCGACCGGTGTGCTCGCCACCCACCTGACCGAGATCATCAAGCGTCACGCCGCCGAGCTGCTGACGCGGGCCGAGACGCAGAAACTGTTCGACAATCTCAAGCAGTCCAATGCCGGGCTCGTGGAGGAAGTGATCCCCAACCTGCTGAAGACCGGCGAAGCTCAGAAGGTCTTGCAGCATCTACTGCGCGAACGCGTGCCGATCCGCGACCTGGAAACGATTCTGGAGACACTCGGCGACTGGGCTTCCAGAACCAAGGACATCGAGATCCTCACCGAATACGCCCGCAACGCGCTCGCGCGGGCGATCTGCTCGCAATACAAGGACCCCAACGGCACCCTGCACTGCATCACCCTCGATCCAGCGACAGAAGACTACCTCCAGGGCAACATCCAGCGGCTCGAGCACGGCTCGAACTTGACCGTGCCACCGGAGCGACAGTCCGAGCTGGCCTTGAAGGCCAAACAGCAGCTCGAGCAGGCCGCTTCCGGCGTGGGCGGCGCGACCCTCGCGGTGCTGTGTTCGCCGCAGGTGCGGGTGTGGGTGCGGCGGATTATCGAAGCGCTGCTGCCGCAGACGCCGGTGTTGGCGATCAACGAGATCGTACGCGGCGTTGAGGTTCAAGCACACGGAGTGATCAGCCTTGAAATCGAACGTGCGGACGTTTCAGGCCCGGTCGATGCGTGAAGCGCTGGAGCGCGTCAAGCGTGAGCTCGGCGCTGAGGCGGTCATCTTGGGGACGCGGAGCGTGCCGGCCGGCGGGGTCGGCGGGCTGGTCGGCCGCCAGCGGGTGGAAATCACGGCCGCCCCTCCCGACACGCCCGTGCGCCCGCCGCGGATCGCCGGCCCGACGCCGCGCCGTCACGGGGCCCCGGCGTTGCCCGAGAACCTCTACCTCTACTACGTCCAACTGGTCCAGAGCGAGGTTGCCGAAGAGCTGGCGGTGCGCCTGGTGCAAGAGGCAGCTTCCGTTGCCGGCAGCGACACAACCGCCGATCGAATCCGCGAGAAGATGCGCGCGGCAATTGCCCGGATGATTCCGACCAGCGGCGGAATCGAGCTGACCACCGGCAGCCCGCAACGCGTCGCCCTTGTGGGGCCGCCCGGCGGCGGAAAAACCACTACCCTGGCCAAGCTGGCGGCCGAGTTCAAGCTCCGCCGACACAGAGAGGTCGCGATTCTCTCACTCGACATGCACCGCATGGCCGCCAACGAGCAGCTCCGCCGCTATGCCGAGCTCATCGGTGTCCCGCTGTACACGGTCCAGACCGTGGCGGGCGCCAGGGAGCTGTCGGCGCGTCTGGAACCGGTGGACCTGCTCCTGATTGACACGCCCGGCGTCGGACTGCGGGATCGCGGGCGTTTTGCCCGCTTGGCCGCGTTGCTGCGGGTGACTAGGCCACAGGAAGTGCATCTGGTAATCCCGGTCTCTTTCGCGCAGCCCGTGCAGCAGCGCGCGGCCCAGTTGTTTGCCCCGCTGGGCGTCTCCCGGCTGGTCCTGACGCGCCTGGACGAGACGGTCGGGTTGGGGGTCATCCTGACCGCCGCCCAGAAGATGAAGTGGGCGTTGTCCTACGTGACCGACGGACAGAATGTTCCCAAAAACATCCAGGAGGCTTGCGGCCGGCGGATGGCTGAGCTAATCTTGCCCGCGGAAAAATAGGAACCAGGCCGCCCGCTAAAATGGTTAAGGGTTGGCGCCAACGACGTGGGGGGGGTGGTGAGACGGCACGGACGCCGACAGGGGGGGAAGTTCTTGCCATCGTCAGCGGCAAAGGGGGGGTGGGCAAGACCAATCTCGCGGTCAACCTCGGCATTCAACTCTCACGCTACGGTTCACGCGTCGTGCTGTTAGACGCCGATTTCGGCCTGGCCAACGCCGACATCCTCCTCAACCTGTCGCCCCTGGGCGACGTGTCTGATCTGCTTGACGGCCGGTATTCGCTCGATGACCTGCTGGTGGACGGGCCGGAAGGATTACGGGTGGTCTGCGGCGTGTCCGGCTTCACGCGTAATGGCGATCCCTGCGACTTCGATGCCTCGGCCTGCCTGCGGGCGCTGCGACGCCTCGACGGCGCCTGCGACGTGGTGCTGATCGACTGTCCGGCCGGCGTCGCGCCGCCCGTGGCCGCTTGTGCCCTCTCGGCTGACCGGTTGATCGTCGTCACGACGCCCGAGCCGACCGCCCTGGCCGACGCCTATGCGACGCTGAAGATGCTGTACCGGGGTGGTTTTTGCGGACGGGCGGGGGTGATTGTGAACATGGTGCGGTCCCGGGATGAGGCCCGCAGCGCCTGGGGCCGGCTGCAACGCGCCGCGGAACGTTTTCTGGGACTTTCGTTGGAAGACCTGGGCCAGGTACCGCTGGACCGGCACGTCGTGAAGGCCGTCCGCGAGCGGGTCCCGGTGGTGGTCCGCTATCCGCACTGTTCCGCAAGTTCTTGTATTAGCGACATTTGCAGGAGGATCGCACCGCCGGCGGTAGCCGGCGGCCGGCCCGCCGGGTTGTGGACGCGGGTCGCAAGTGTGTTCTTATAGGTGTCCGTGAAAGCCTGCAAGGTAGCGGGCCGATAGAAGACATGGATGTCTGAGGGATGATAGGGACCATTGGCGCTCAAATCGCGTTGGTCGCGTTTGCGGCCGCCATCCTGGCCGGTCTGTACGCCGGCAACTCACCCGTCACGGTGCTGACGCGCGCGCTGCTGGCCATGATTGTCGCGCTGTTCGTGGGGCAGGTCGTCGCCTGGTCGATCAAGCTCGTGCTGCGCGACCATCTCCAGAAGCGCAAGCTCGAAATCGACCGTCAGCACCTTGCGGCCATCGCGGACACCGAGGAGGAGCAGGACGCGGAGCAGCCCGCCGCGCCCGCAGAGACGGGGTAAGAACATGGTTCGTCGCAGACAAGTCAACCCGCGCCTTCGTCGTCTCAGCCGCGAGCAAACCAC
>JAUWXH010000051.1 GCA_030616465.1 Planctomycetota bacterium
GTAGCTGACCACCGACATGTCCACGTTGCAGTCGGCGTGCCAGTGCCAGAGCTCCATATCGAAGCGGAAGTCCTTCTGAAACGGAATACGGTCGAGGATGTGCCAACGGTTGAGCGCCGTGTGGCCGTACGTGCCGGGCCCGTCGCAGCGCGGTTGGTTGTGGTATGCGTGCATGAACGGCGTGGGGCATCCCCAAGCGTAGCCGTAGTAGTCTTCGGTGCCGGTGCCGAAGTGGCTGGGGAATGTCTCGCCGTCCACGTAGATCTTCTCATCGCCCTCGCCCCACCAGGTCTTGACGGGGTTGGCGATGGTGAACGCCACGCCCGCAAAGACGCCCTGCCCCTTAGCCGTCAGGTAGTTCCAGTCCCGCACGGGCCGGGTCGGCGTGGCGGGGTCCACCCGCCACTTGGCGTGAAAGTGCAGCGAGCGCTTGGTCCAGCGGTAGGGGACGGTGGCGACGCGACCGGTCACCTCGACCGATTGGTCGCTCAGGTTGCGCAGCTCGATCCGGGCCGACTCGTGGAACGGCATGAACCAGTGCGACCACATCTGGCCATCCTCGGTCACTCCCAGCGGCAGCGATTCGTACGGATTGATGCCGGGGGCGGCGCCGAAAAAGTCACCCAGTGGTACGGCAACGGTCCGTTCGTCGTCGAACGTCATGGTGAGCACGATCTGCCGCAGGGCCTGGACGGTGTCGGAGGCCTCCACCCGGGCGACGAACTCGCATATGGCGCGCGGGCCGGTGACGGCGACCGGTATGCCCACCTGACCCGAATGGAGCATCATGCGATAAGGCGTCGTGACCCGATCCGCCGCGAGCACTTCGTTCGTGCCCGGGGTCGCGAGACGGTCGGCAACCTGCTGGATCTCGGCCGACAGCTCGTCGAGCTGAGCCGGATCGAACGTCACGACCTTCGTTCCACGTGCGTACGTGCGGTAGTTCACGTGGTAGTAGAAGTCACCATTGTCGCTGGTCACCTTGCAATGCTTGGCGTAGGGGATGGGGAAGTAGCTGTTCCAGCCGCGGCTACGCGTGCCGGCGATGGGCTCGGGAATGCCCACCATCTTCCCGGCGAGCAGCTCGTTCATCGGCACCTCGATCGTCGCGGTTTCACTGTGATCGAGGTAGATGCGCAGCGTGCCCTGCGGATTGGCCGACCATATACGAACGATCGCGCCGGGGCCCTCGGCATCCATCATGACGTACTCCTGGCGCCCGTCGCGCTCCTCGACGCGCAGGTACTGGCCCCGGTCGTAGTTCGCAAACCAATCTTCCTCGGGCGATTTGGCTTTGCGGTCGTAGCTGGAGAACTGCTTGCACGTGTAGGCCGGGTAGGGGAACTCGGCCATGTCGCGCAGGTCGGTCATCTCGACCAGCAGGGCGTGGGTGGTGATGAGCTTCGGCTGCGCGACGCAGCCGGCCAGAATCAGACAGCTCAACAGGACCAGCGGTGTACGAAGTGCGGCTCGCATGAGATTCCTCCTTCGGCGTGCGGGCGTTCCGGCCTTTCCGTCATCCCGACGACCAGCGGGAGGAGGGATCTGGCCGCGAACTGTGCATTCGTCTTTTATCGGGGCTGGATTCCTCGTCGCGGAGTTTACCCTGAGCATCGCCGAAGGGCTCCTCGGAATGACACAAAAGCGATCGTTTCAACAAACTAGACTGCTATCCAATGACGATCTCCACCGTATCTCCCTCGTGCAGTGTGATCTCCTCGGGCAGTGTGATGATCAAGCGCCGGCCGTCGAGCGTGTGCGACGCCTCAATCGCGCCGGCCGGGCCTTCCACGGACACGCGCGTGGGATCGATGTCTTCAAAGACCGAGAACGCCAGGGTCTTGAGGCGGAGTTGGCCCCAGCGGAGGTCGATCAGCTCGGTTTGCCGGTCGCCTTCCCGGCACTGGGCAAAGGTCCCCCAGCCCTCGGCCGCGGCGAAGGCGGCCCGGAAGTCCTCCGGGGTGATGCGCGGCGCGAAGCCCAGATGGCCCTTGGGGCCGTGGTACTCGTAGCCGGACAGTGCCAGGAAGGCACCCCAGCTTGCCAAAGCCCGGGCGTAATGGTCGCCACACTCAACCTCGTTGTACGGGTTGTGCTTGAGCGGGTGATAGCGGTCGTGGATGCCGCGGATGATGATCAGGGCCTCGTCGAGCAGGCCTTCCCAGATCATGTGGCCGGCGACCTGATACTCGATGCCGGTCCATACCTCGTTCTTGTAGCGCACGCCCTGGTCCAGATGCTTGCTCTTGGGCCACGTGCAGGTGAACAGCCCCGGCTCGTCGCCGCTGACGAACCAGCGCTCGGGCTTGTGGGCGGCATTGTGGCGGTTGACGTCCGGTGTCCAGTTGTACTTGAACACGGATTGCAGCGCCTGGACCACGTGACGCTGCGGATAAATGTAGCCCAAGCCGAGCTGATGGGCCCAACCCTGCCCAAAGAGCTGATCGGAGAGGCAGCCCTCGCCGTATTGATGTTTCGGGTGCTTCTGTAGATCGACGATCTGGGTGAAGTACTCGCCGTTCCACAGGCGTTCGACCGACAGTTGCCGGCCGCTCTCGAAGATCTGGCGGGCACGGGCGGCGAACTCGTCGTCGCCGACATCGCGGGCCATCTCCTCACCGGCCCGCAACGCGGCCAGGTAGAGCGAGCCGACGAACGTGTTGGGGCCGAAGAAGTTGATGTCGTAGGTGTTGTGCTGGCTGTTTTCGATCAGGCCGTCGTCGTTCTCGTCCTGCTTGATGGAGTATTCCAAGGCCTGCTTGATGCGCGGCCAGTTTTCTCGAAGGAACGAATCGTCCGGCGACATCAGGTGCTCGCGGTAGCACTTGAGGACGGTACCGGCTTGGCCGTCGGCGGCGTACGCGTTGTTCTTCTGCCCGCGGAAGCCGACCAACCCGTTATCATGGAACGCCTCGCCCAGGTCCTGCATCTGGCGGGCACTGCGTTCAAGCTCTGGGAACAACCGGGCCAGGCCGTGCGCGTAGTTCCACACGTGTGTGCACGTGCCGTGGCAACAGCCGACGCCTTCCCAGCCCCAGAACCGGCCGTTCTTCCACCGTTGCGTCGTGCCGGTCGCCAAGTTCGCGATTGGCCAGTGCAGCCGATCGAGCAGCCAGTGCGGCAACGTGCTGTCGTAGTAGGTGTCGTGCCACTTATGTGTGTCGGCCGAAAGCCGGTCGTGGTTGTCGAGCACGTAGTGCGCCACCGCCTTGGCGTCCTCGAAGTGATTCGTGTACGCGTGGCCGTGCTCGGCGTTAGGGAAGTGCCACGCCAGCACGAACGTGATAGTGTGCCTCTCCTTGGGGGCGAGCGGGACGAGTACCGTATGGAACACGTTGCTGCGTTTCTCTGAAAGCGGATAGGCAACGTCCGCCTCGGACTGCAGGTTGACGCCGAGAGCACCCGACAGTTGTGGCAGCGTCATACGCTGAAGTCCACCGATGATTTGGCCTTCCTCCGAGCATGCCAGAACCATTGAGCCAAAGTCTTCGAGGTCGTCGAGCGGGCGCGCCGTGCCGCCGCGGGGCTCATCCGTCAGCTCGATCTGGTCCACGTTGATGTGGCCCCAGCCCCACGAGCTGTAGTCGATGATCTCGATCCGCGCTTCCCGCCCTTCGAACTCGGCGACGTTCCAGGTGTGCCGGGTCAGCTTCTCGTTCTTGCGGCCGGTGGCTGTGCGGACGATGTCGCCGTCTACCAGCAGGCTGATGCAAGTCTGCCCGGGGTGATTCCCGCCGCCGATGAGGAAGTTGATGAAGCGCCGGTTGATGACAAACGGCGGCGAGCTGAGCTTGCCGCACGACGCGTCGCCGCCGAGAAACGTGTTGACGAGTCCTTCGCCTTCAAAACCGGTTACGTTTTGCTGTTCTGGTAGCGTGCCTGTGACGGGCTTGTCGCCGAAGGCTTTACCGACAGCCTTCCAGTCGCCGTAGCTGCCGCCTTCGAAATCGGCCAGGACGATCTTCGGTCGCGGCGGGGCTTTCTCCTCCTCTGGGGCCGGTTCGGCCGTGTGGACGATCAGCGTGCGGCCTTTTTCGACAACGATTCGGCTGCGGCGCAGGCCGTCCACGTCGCGGGCGTTGTGGAAGCACACCGCGTTCTCCAGCCAGGCGAGCAGTCCGGCTTCAACTTGCTGGTTGGAGATGTTCTGGACCGTGATGTGGAAGAGCGTCGCCGGCAGCGCCGAGTCCTTCGCATTCAGCGGGATGAAAGGCGAGAATGCCTTCATCTCCAACGTTACTGGGAAGTCACGTTCGGCGTAGCGCACGCGGCCGATCGGGTACTCACCGACGAATTCGACGTCGGGAAAGTGGTTCCGATTGAGCCGCTTGATGAGCTTTTCGCTGCCGACCCGCACGTTGACCGCGAAGCCCTGCTCGACCGGCTTGTCGGGCGTGCGGTACTGGTAGTTGTCGCGGCCGTAGCCGGAGAAGTAACGGCGGTTGAAGATCTGCCAGCAGCCGAGCGTTCCGTCGCCGCAGAGGTAGAGCTGGCCGGCAGCAATGCCGCCGATAGGCATGCCGATCGTATCGAGCTCGTCGCCGCGGTAGACGCGGGTGTTACCTTTGTCGAACAGGCTGTGCACCCACTCGGGCGAGAGGCGTTTGTCGGCGGGGACGAAGTGTTTCACGTCTGTTGCGGCTTGCATGGGTGAATCCGCCAACGTGGGCCAGTAGGTCAGGGCCGCCGACAACAGGGCGATACCTACTCCGGCGATTATCGAGGGTTCCCATCGATCGAGCGTGGCGCGGGCGTTTCGCCTGCGGGCCGGGTGTCTGGTGCGGTCAGGGTTCTGATCCAATGGGCTCTCCTCCGGCTTCGACGTTTTCAGTGGTAAAGAGGCGTGAGCCGAGCGTGATTTCCTTGGGCACTTCTTCGCCGTTGAGGATCTTGAGCGCGATATCTATGGCCTCCTTGCCGCAGGTTGGATATTCGAATGTCGCGTCCAGAATTCCCTGCTTGACGTAGATGATGCCCTCGTGCGGCAGGGCGTCGATGCCGACGAACATGATGTCTTTCTCGCGGCCGGCGGCCTTGGCGGCCAGGTAAGCGCCGTGCGCGCCCGGGTCGTTATGGGCGTAGACCAGGTCGATTTCGTCGAAACGGGCCAGGGCCGATTCCATCTCTCCTCGCGCTTTGCCCTCGAGCCACTTCATGTCCGCCTCGAAGATCACCTCGATCTCTGAACCTTCGATGCCCGCGCGGAAACCAGTGTGCCGGTCCTGCCCGGGCGTCGAAGTCATCAGCCCCTTCAGCTCGACCACCTTTCCCTTGCCGCCGAGCTGCTTGACGATCCACCTGCCGGCCGCTCGGCCGATTTGCTTGTTATCCGCCCCGATGAAGCAGGTGTACTTGTCGCCCCGCACACGGCGGTCGAGGACGATGACGGGGATGCCGACGTCCATGGCCTTCGCGACGGGTTTGGTTAGAGGTTGCGCCTCTAACGGGCTAATAATGATCAGATCCACGCCCGCGCTGACGAACTCCTCAACGTGCGCCCGCTGCTTGAGGCCATCGTTCTGGGCGTCTTTGAAGATCATCTTGATGCTGGGGTGTTTGTCGGCGGCGGTCTTGACGTCGGCGTTCATCTGGACGCGCCACGGCTCGCCGAGGTTGCACTGGCTCATGCCGATCGTGAAGACCTGGGTCTGGGCCTTGCGTTCGCAGGACGCGGTCAAACACAAAGTCAGCGCCATGCCAATCGGAATCGTCGTGCCTAGCAAAGCTCTCATGCGGAGTTGCTCCTGTATGCTCAGACGCGCCGTCGCTGGATCAGAACGGCGGCGACGATGATCACACCCGTCAGCATCAGCCGATTTGCCTCGGCGACCGCGTTGATGCTGAGGATCTTCTCAATATAGCCGATGATCAGCGTGCCCAACAGGGTCAGGCCGATGCCGCCGCGGCCACCCATCAGGTTGGTACCGCCGATGACGACGATGGCGATGGCGCTGAGCTCGTATGCCATGCCGGTTTCCGGGTCGCCCTGTTGTTCCTGGGCCGCCTGACAGATGCCGGCCACGGCGGCGAAGAGTCCGGCCAGCCCGTACGCCAGAACCTTCATCGCGCCGACCGGCACACCGGACAGACGCGCCGCGGCTTCGTTGCCGCCGATGGCGTAGACGTAGCGGCCCCAGCGGAGCCGGGAGAGCCCGATCCACGAGAGGATGACACAAGCCAGGAAGATGAGGCTGACGACCGAGAGGTTTTCGCCGAGCAGACGCGAGTCGATCAGGCGGAAAATCTCCGGGACATCGACGTAGCTGTATGTTCCGTTGGCGCCCTGCACCGCCGTGGAAACTTTCATGCCCCCGGAGACATATTTGGCCATGCCACGCGCGAAGACCATCATCGAAAGCGTGACGATGAACGGCTGGATCGCGAAGCGGGCGATGATCCCGCCCGTGACCGCCCCGCAGGCCGTCCCGACTGCCAGGCAGGCCGGGATGGCTACCCACGGCGACCAGCCCCAGTGAATGCTGAGGATCGAGAAGCTGACCGCGACCAGGGCCAACACACTCCCGACGGACAGGTCGATGCCGGCGGTGATAATGACGACGGTCATGCCGCAGGCCAGGATGCCGTAGACCGAGGCTTGGCGCAGGGCGTCGCGGTGCGTGCCCCATTTGTAGAACGCGCCGTCGCCCGAGAAGATCAAACCAAGCACCAGCACCAGCCCAAACGCTACGGCGGCCGTAAAGATCGGACTGCGCAGCGCCTCCCGCCACCACGCTTCCCGCGCGGGACTCAGCGACGGGATGGATTTCAACTCGCCACTCATCACTCGCTACTCGCTACTGCGCCTCCCATGGCGGCGTGCAGGATGCGCTCCTGCGTGGCCTCGGCCCGGTCAAACCCGGCGACCACCTTGCCGCGGTGCATGACGATGATGCGGTCGCTCATCATTAGCAGCTCTGGCAGCTCCGACGTAATCAGGACGATGGCGTGGCCGGCCCGGCTCCACCGGTTCATAAGCTGGTAGATCTCCTGTTTCGCGCCGACGTCCACACCGCGCGTCGGCTCGTCGAGCAGCAGGACGCGCGGCTGGGCGTTGAGCCACTTGCCCAGCACGACTTTCTGCTGGTTTCCGCCTGAGAGCGTGGCGACGGGTTGTGTGAGCGAGGCGGCCCGCAGGTCGAGATCACCGGCAACGCGCTCGGCAAGCTGCATCTCGTGCGCGAAGTTTAACCAGCCGGCAGGTGACACCCGGGCCACGGACGCCAGCGTCATGTTGGCCGCGATGTTCATGCCGAGCACCAGCCCGGTGCGCTGGCGGTCGTTGGTGACCAGGGCGAAGCCGCGCCGGATCGCAGCGCGTGGCGAGCTGGGTCGGTAGGCCCGGCCGTCGATCCAGACGCGTCCCACGACGCGGCCGCGGTGAACCCCGAACAACGCGGACAACAGGTCGCTGTTTCCTGAGCCGGCCAGACCGGCCAGACCAAGGATCTCACCGGCGCGCACCTCGAACGAGACCCGATCCACCAGCGGCCGCAGACCGCGCCGGGCAGCTTGGACGGAGAAGTCCTGGGCGGCAAGGCGCACTTGCCGGCCGGAGGGGGGCGGGACGGCGGCGTCTCTGGCCGACTCGGGCAGATCGCGCCCGACCATGGACCGGATCAGGGCAGCGGCGGGTAGCTCAGCCACGCGTGCCGTGACGATGCGGTCGCCGTCACGCAGTACGGTGATCCGGTCGGCGATGCGATAGACCTCTTCGAGCTTGTGGGTGATGTAGATGATGCCGCAGCCGCGCTGCTTCAGTTCACCGATCACGTCGAACAGACGCTCGACCTCGGGTTCGCGTAGCGCGCTGGTGGGCTCGTCCATGACGATGATCTCGGCCTCGAGCGCCAGGGCTTTGATGATCTCGATGAGCTGCTGCGTAGCGATGGGGAACGTGCCGACGGTTTGCCGCACGTCCACGTCCAGACCCAGCCGCCCGAGGGCCTCCAGCGCCTGGCGCTGCTGCTCCGCGTAGCGCAGCCAACCACGGGCGCTGCGCTCGTGCCCCAGAAAGATGTTGTCGGCGACCGACATCGCGGGCACCAGCGAGAGTTCCTGGTGGATGATGGCGACGCCCTGTGCGGCGGCTTCGCGCGGCGAATGAAAGCGGACGCGCTGGCCGCGAAGGTGGATTTGCCCTTCCTCCGGCTCGTGGACGCCGCCCAGGATCTTGATCAGTGTGCTCTTGCCGGCCCCGTTTTCGCCGGCGAGCACGTGGACCTCGCCGGCCCGCAGGTCGAAGTCCACTTGCTTGAGCGCGCGGATCGCGCCGAAGGACTTGCTGATGCCGGTCATGCGCAGCAGCAGGTGTTTCTCGGCGTGCGGCTGTTCGGGGCGTGCTTGCGCGGACGCTGTAACCATTCCACTCTCGCCTGTGCCGGCGCGATTGCCGGGCCGATCAAGACAATTGCCGTTCGACCGGAGAATACGCGCAGCCGACGACACGTTCAATTGGCGAAGCCGCCGGCTCGGTTGGTCCTCGTTGTCCCGTCGCCCGCACCAAAGGAACCACAGTAACCGCGCAAGACCGAAAACGGTTTGGCCCAGCGACAACGTTACGAGTATACTTGAACTGGAGAACGGGCGGCGAAGGAGGGCAGGATGTCGAGCCGCGCGGTTCGTATCGCCAGCTTCCTCCCTGAGCGAGCACGGAAGGGGTCAGGCATGATCCGATCGATCCGGCTGCTGATCGCATTCGTCG
>JAUWXH010000443.1 GCA_030616465.1 Planctomycetota bacterium
CTCCGCCAGGTCAGCGTCGCCACCCTCATCGGCCGTTCCGTTCCCAATGCGACGCTCTACGCGTACCGGGATATCGGCGCGAAGCTCGCCAGCGGCTCCTTCCTCACCGACGGGATGGCCATCTGCCCGTGCAGCAGCAACCGGCTGGCCAGCGTCGCCGGCGGGTTGGGCGACAACCTCATCGACCGGACGGCGGCGGTCACGCTCAAGCAGGCCCGGCGGCTGATCCTCGTGCATCGTGAGATGCCGCTCAGCCAGATCGACATCGCCAACATGCTGCGTCTGAGCCAGGCGGGCGCCGTCATCTGCCCCGCCAGTCCGGGCTTCTATCTGCTGCCCAAAACCGTCCAGGATTTGGTGGACTTCGTCGTCGGCCGGGTGCTCGACCTGCTCGGTGTGCCCCACGATCTCGACATCCGCTGGGAGCCGGCGGGATCTCCACACCCGGCGTCAGCGCAGGACCCCCATCAGACGGAGTAGCTCCGTGGCCGCGATCGTCTCCAACGTGCACAGGTGGGGCGAGATGATCAAGCTGAGCCATTCGGTTTTCGCGTTGCCGTTCGCGGTGCTGGCCACGTTTCTAGCCGCCCGCCCGAAGCTGCCCACCGCGGGGCAGCTCGGGTTGATCGTGCTGTGCATGGTGGCGGCGCGCAGCGCGGCGATGACCTTCAATCGCATCGTCGATGCCGGTCTGGACGCTCGCAACCCGCGCACCGCCGGGCGGCACATCCCCCGGGGCATGATCAGCATCGCCGCCGCGTGGGCGTTCTTTGCCGGGGCGTGCGGTGTTCTTGCCGGGTGCTGCGGCGGTTTTCTGTGGCTGTATGGTAACGGCTGGCCGCTGATCCTGTGTCTGCCGGTGATCGGCATCTTGTGCGTCTACTCCTACACCAAGCGCTTCACGCGCTGGTCGCATCTGGTGCTGGGGGCGGGGATTGCGTTGGCGCCGCCGGCGGCCTGGATCGCCATCAGCCCAGCCACGCTCGGGCTGCCGGCCGGGCTGCTGATGCTTGCGGTGATGTTCTGGATCGCCGGGTTCGACCTGATCTACGCCTGCCAGGACGCGGATTTCGACCGCCGAGAGAAGCTTCACAGTATCCCGGCCAAGATGGGCGTTGCCTCGGCCCTGTGGCTCGCCCGCGCCTTCCACGTGATTACCGTCGCGGCACTGATCGGCGTGGGCCTGACCGTCGCCGGGCTGGAAACGCTCTACTACGTCGGCGTCGGCTGCGTCACCGTCCTGCTGATCGTCGAGAATGCGCTGGTCAGCCCGAACAACTTGAGCCGCGTCAACCTGGCGTTTTTTACGGTCAATGGGGTGGTGGGCCTGGTGCTCGGCATCCTCGGCGTGCTCGATATCGTACTGACGTGACCACAACCCAGCTTACAGCCGGCCAGACCGCGACACCGCGCCCCGCGCGGGGCAAGCGGCGCGTGCGCACTTGGCAGGTCTTGCTCCTATGGGCCGTCTGCATGGCCCCGCTGACAAGGTGGGGCCTACCCACGTCGGCAACCGACGATCTGCTCTTCGGTGGCGACCCGCCCTGGCGTGCCGAGCGCTACGATGCCGCCGGCAAAGCTGAGGACCGTCGAAGACGCGCTGCGGGCGCCGACACCGACCTCGACCCACTGGCGCAGACTGACCGCATTGTAGATCTCACGGCCGACGACAAGGCCCGGGCGGACATACTGCTGCGCTACCGTCTCTACTCGCGCCAGCCCGATGAAGTAATCACGTTTATGGCCTTGCAGCGCATGAACCCACGCCGCTTCAACTTCGATCCCAAGCTGTACCAATACGGCGGCGGTTACATCTACCTGATCGGGGCCGTGGTCGGCCTGACGTCGCTGCTGGGGATCACGCACCTGACTTCCGACGTGGGCGTCTACCTGGCCGAGCCGGAACAGTTCGCCCGGTTCTACGTGGCGGCGCGGTTCGTCTCGCTGGTTTTCGGGGCACTGACGCTGGTCGCGGTGACCCGGCTGGCCCGCCGAGCCGGAGGCCGCACGGCCGGCTGGATCGCCCTGGTGTGCGCGGCGTGCTGCCCGGTTTTCTTCACGGCGGTGCTGGAAGCCAAACCACACCTGCCGTCGGTTTGCCTGATGCTCTGGGCGAGTTTGTGTGCGTTGGACTACTACGCGCACAGGCGCCGGCGCGATGCGGTGGGCATGGGCTTGGCCAGCGGTTACGCGTTCGGGCTGGTATTAACGGGCGTTGCCGCCGCCCTCTTGTGGCCGGCGCTTCTCGCGGTCCGTCGCGACAACACGCGTCGCGCTGCCAGGCACCTCGTGCTGGCCGGCAGTCTGGCACTACTGGTTTACCTACTGACCAACCCGTTCATCCCATACAACCTGTTGTTCAACCGTGAATCGCTGGCGAGCAACGTTGCCAACTCGACTGCGATGTACACGTTTGGGGGCTTCGGGGCGGGGGCCGCTCGGGTCGGGCGGTTACTCGTGCAATCCGCCGGTTGGGGCGTGCCGCTGGTCGGCCTGGTCGGCTACGTGATCCTGCTGCGTAGATGGCGGCGGGAAACGCTCATCGCGAGCATCAGCGGCGTCGGCATGCTGCTGCTCTGCGTCGCGATCGGGGCGGGCAAGCCGGCCGAGTTCGCCCGCTTCCTGCTGCTGCCGAGCGTGCTGCTGTGCGTGGCGACCGGGTGGGCGCTGGCGAAACTGTGGGAACGACGTGTGTTCTGGGGCTTGTTCGGCACCATCGCCGTCGTCGCCGCCACGCGCACTCCTGTCTACGCCCGT
>JAUWXH010000457.1 GCA_030616465.1 Planctomycetota bacterium
TGGTAGCCCGCCACGCTCCACTGATCCGTGATCGCTGGGGATGTCCCGCCAACTGGTCGGCAGTAAGTACCCCCGCAACGCATGCGCGCGACTACGACCCCAGACGTCGCCAGGCGGCGTCGATCGCCGGCAGTGCCTCCCGACATCCCGATCGCACACAGACATCCGCATACCCTGACAACGCTGTCGGGTTCGGGTTGACTTCGATCACCGCTGCTCCGTAGGTCTTCGCCGCACCGGCCAACGACGCCGCCGGCTGCACGACCCCGCTCGTCCCGATCACCAGCATCACGTCGCAGCGCTGTGCCGCTTCGATCGCCGCGTTCAGCGCTCCCGGCGGTAGCATCTCGCCGAACCACACCACCCCCGGCCGCAAACGCGCCTCGCACTCCGGACAATGCGGGTCGGCGCCGAGGTCCTCCAGCCCGACAATCTGATAGTCGCACGATGTGCACCGCACCACGTCCAGCCGCCCGTGCAGCTCGATCACCTTCTGCGACCCGGCCCGATGGTGCAGCCCGTCCACGTTCTGCGTCACGAGCACCAGCTCAGCGACCCGCGACTCCCATTCAGCCAGCGTCAGGTGGCCGGCGTGCGGCTCAATCTTCGCCAGCTCCGACCGCCGCCAGCGGTACCACTCCCAGAGCTTCACGGGGTCACGGGCGAAGGCCTCCGGCGTCGCGATTTCCTCGGGCTTGACCTTAGTCCACAGCCCGGTTTGCTCGTCCCGAAACGTTGGTATGCCCGACTCGGCGGACATGCCTGCGCCGGTCGAAGCGCACACAGACCCGGCTCTGTGCAGAAACTCCGCCGCCTGCTCGACCGTCTTCTCTTCCATGCAGCCCAGTCTACGCGATCAGCCCGACGCCCGCGAGCGCGCCGACGACACACACGCGCGCGCCCTGACTACATGATTCCCCGTGCCTCGCCAGCGAGGACCCGCAGGCTCCAGCCTGACTGGGCTTCCGCTGCGCCGCGCTTGAAACAACACCACAGTACCCCCAGCGCCTTCCGCACTCTCGACGTGCTCTGCGGTTCAAAGACAAGGTGTGCTAAGGACGGTTTTGCCGCTCGAATTCCCGCTCGCGACTCTGCCGTTCGCGCGAAGCCTGTTCGAGCTTCTGGCGCTCCACGTAGCTCAGGCTCTGGACCCCTTGCTCGTGCACCTTCTTGAGGATGCGATCAACCTCCGCCTCGCGCCGCTCTTCTTCCTGACGCTTGGCTTCCCACCCGCCAGGATTGGGGTTGACCTCCGGCCGGCTCACGTCGGGCCGTCGCTTCCGCTTGAAGATGCGCGACCACCACCCGCCCCCTCGCCGCGGCTTGTACGCTCGATACGGCGCGTACTTGATCCGCTCATCCGCGATCATGCCGTACTTCAGCGCCTGCAACCGCTGCCAACACGTGAACCCCCCAAAGATCGCGATGAAGATCAGCATGCCCCCGCCGCCACGCGTTAACCCCCAAACGCCGAGCCCGATGCAGCCGGCGAGTCCAACCTGGCACGCGATTCCCATCGCCCGCTGCAGCCCCACGAACGGCCACAGCAGGCATTGGAACAACTGCCCGCCGTCCAGCGGGTATACGGGCAACAGATTCAGCGCCAGCAGGAAATAATTGACCCAGTAAAAAATGCAGAGGTACAGAACCCAAGACGGCGTGCCCGCCGGAAACGCGGTGGCATTGAAGGCCACAAACGGATTCAGTGAAATGACCCTGAGCGTCCCCGCCATCAGCACCATAACCAGACCGCTGGCCAGACAGAAGACTACGTTCACCAAAGGCCCGCTCGCCACCGTCACAAACTGCGCCCAGGGCGTCATCGGCGCGTGGGCGTATGCCAGCCCCCCGAGCGGCCACATCAATATGTTCTCCGCATTGCCTCCAACCGACCGCGCCCCAAAGCAGTGTCCAAACTCATGGATCAGAACGATCCCGAACAACATGCCTAAGAAAGCAGCCTGGAAGGCCCAATCGCCGCGGGCACTAAACAAGCGAAATGCGATCCAGATCACGAACAGTATGTGTACACGGATTTCGATGCCGAACAGACGCCCTACCCTGAACGACGCGCCCAGCAGACCCATGCTCGACTACCTCTCGCCGCGTACGTAACGGTCGTAGTACAACAGCGTCACCATCGTCTTCGCGTCCACAATCCGACCGTCGCCAATCGCCCGCAGTGCATCCTCATGCTCCATCGGCGTTACGCGTATCCGCTCGGTCGGTTCGTGCTCCGTTTCACCCGGCGTCAATTCCGTGGCCACGAACGCGTGGATGTGCTCGTTGCAGATCCCCGGCGTCGAGTAGAACGACACCAGCGGCTCCAGCCGGCCCGCACGGTACCCCGTTTCCTCGGTCAGCTCCCGCCGGGCGCATTCGATCGCCGGCTCGGGCGGGTCGAGCGTGCCTGCCGGCAGTTCGAGCAGCTCCGCCTCCACTGCGGGCCGCTCGTTGCGGATCAGCACGACCCGCCCATCGGCCAGCAGCGGCAGAATCACCGCCGCCCCGCTGTGCACCACGATTTCGTACGTGTGCGTGCTCCCGTCGGCTGCCGGCACGTCCAGCCGCTCGACGCGAAACTTTCTGGCTGTGAACGCCAACGTCCCTTTCGCCACCCGTTTTCTCCGGCCGCCTGCC
>JAUWXH010000144.1 GCA_030616465.1 Planctomycetota bacterium
TGAAGCCCGCGGCTCCTTGGGTTGGACCGCGCTCGGCTTCGGACGTTGCTCACGTGGTCATCCCGACGACCAGCGGAAGGAGGGATCTGGCCGCGAACGGCGGGCAATTCCGTGTCGCGGCCAGATTCCTCGTCGCCGGCGCTCCTCGGAATGACAGGCGGGGAGCGCTTTGGAGCTACTCGCCGCCGCCCTCGTCGCCTTCCTCAGACTTCGGCTCCGGCACAATCTCGTAGACCTCGCCGTCAAAAACCACCAGCACGTGCTCGCCAAGCGCTAAGTAACGTGCCAGGCGGGGGTTATGTTTGAGCAGCTCGAAGTACTCATCGCTATAGGCGGTGATCTTCTGCGGCTCGGCCTCGCCGTCCCACGCCGTATCGATCCAGCGCTCGCCCGCGAGCACGAAGGTCTTGTCGGCCACGTGGCGGATCACGGCCTGGCCACGTTCACCGCGAAGGACGTCGTAGCTCCAGAGAGTGAGCGATTCGGCGTCTGCCGTCTCGGCGATGTCGCGCGAGGTCCGCACCGCCGCTTCGCCGGTCGCTGGCGCCATTCGCCCACCTGCTCCGAACAGCCCCTTGCCGCCCGCCCCGCGTGGCGCCGCCCGGCGCGCCGCGCCGCCGTAGACGCCGTGGAGCATTCGTTCCCTCGCCGGCCGCAGCGCGATCGGGCGATCGTCTTCGAGGATCAGGGCGGACGTATACGGCGTGACGATGCCGTGGCGTTTGGCCAGGCGGATGACTTCGTCCACCAGCTCCTGCTTGCGGCCATGCAGGCGAATCTGGTCGAGCAGGTACGCGACCTTGCGGGTCGCCCAAAGCCGTGGCAGGAAGTCGTTGGCCGATTCGCGTTCGGCGAAGTTGCCCTCGTACGTGATCGCCTTGGACTCATCTTGCAAGCGGCCTTTGAACTCGACCGCGTGGTGGCCGCTGCCGTCGTAGCGGCCGAGCACGACCAGGTCGTTCCCGCGGAACAGGTCGGGCAACTCGCGGGGGTAGACGTCGGAGGTCTTCAGCCCGGCGATGTGCAGCGAGATGTCGGTCAGCACCGGGTGGGCCAGCCGAGTGACGAAGGCGCTGAGCTTGAGTTCCAGGTCCTCGTTCTCGGTGCAGTAATCGCGCGTGCCGCGGGTCGCCTCGGCCAGCTTGTCCAGCAGGTGGGTGTTGACCTTGGTGCCGACGCCGAGCACGTGGAAGCGGACCCGGGCGGCGTTCTTATCCTTGACGTTCTGGAGAATGCGATTGGGGTCGGTCACGTCCACGGTCGGCTCGCCATCGGTCATGAACACAATCAGGTACGGCCGCCGGTCATCGCGCGGGTCGGCCGCGAGCGTCTCCAAAAGAGCCTGGTTGATGTTCGTCCCGCCGAGGGCCTGGATCTTGTCCGTGAACACGACCGCGGCCTGCTTGATGTCGCCGTCAGCTGGCACCAGCGCGTCGCGGAAGGGATGCACCTCAGTGCTGAACGTGTAGATGTTGAAGCGGTCACGGCCCGAAAGGGCATTAATGCAGAACTTAAGCGAGCGTTTGACCTGCTCGATCTTGGCACCCTGCATGCTGCCGGAGGTGTCGATCACGAACGCGATGTCCTTGGGCAGGATCTGCTCGTCGGCGATCTCGACGCGCGGCGAGATGCGCATCATGAAATAGCCGGCCTCGCCGGCCCCGCGATGCGTCAACAGCGACAGCCCGAACATCGTATCCTTGCGCTGGTAGTAGAGCATGAAGTCGCGGTCCGGGCGGGCGTGGGCCTGCTCGTAGGTAACGGTCGCCTCGTGGTCGTTCGGTCGGCTGATGTCGCACTGGTGCGACGGACAGAACACGCTGGTCAGCGGTAGTTGACTCTTGATCTTCACCTGCACCACCGTCTGCTCGATGGTCTCGTTGCTGATCGTCTCGGCCCGCAGCGGGTGGCGATACAGCCCCAGCCCGCCCGTCTCCGGGATGGTCTGTGAGTATTGCAGCTTCACGTCGAGCTGCCCGCCGGGCGGAATCGGGAAAATCTTCGCCTGCCACAGCCGCTTGCCGAGGTATTCCAGCAGAGCCGGGTCCTTCACGCGGCGGACGATCTCCTCATACCGGCGACGGGCGGTCTCCGCGTCGAGCACCTCACCGTGCATGGTTTTGCCGCCGACGGTCATGGAGAAATCGCCCACTGCCACCCCGTCCGGCAGCGGGAAGACGTAGGTGCCTTCGACTTGATGGCGCAGCGGGTTGCGGAAGGTCTGCTGGATCTTCGTAACGGCGACGCCGTCGGTAATGTCGGCGTAGACACGCTGGTATTTGAGCTCCAGCGGGGTGGTGGTGAAGCGGCGGGGCCAGTGCGGGTGCGGCACGGGCCGGGGAAGGATCACAGTGCCCTGTCCCAGGGTGGGGGCGGTGCCGGCGAGGGCGAGCAGGACCATGCAGAGCGGGGTGGCGGGGGTTCGTGCGCGGTTCATGATCGGACTCCTTGTAAGAGTGCCTGGTCGGGCACCGGACGCGGTCGGGCTCCCCAGCGCCCGCCAGCGAAGTCACGATGCCCGTCCTTCCATACAACCCTCTATACGGTTGTGACGCCCGGCGGTCGCTGTAGTTCCCGAAAACCGGTTACCATTCGCCGTTCGCGCATCATAAACTGCCTCTGCCGGGAGACTTGCCGGTCCGTCGTGCCGATCGTGGCCGGGACAGGTAAGGCGGCACGCCGTGGAACCGAGGGGCCGTAGACGACGGGACCGCCGCGGGCGGCTCGTGAGGTTGCGATCGTGACGAAACGGCCGAAACGCCGGGGGGCTCCGCCGCCGGGCGCGCCGCCTTCGTCGGGGCGTGCTGTAGACCGCGGCCGGTCGGTGCGCTTCTGGGTTTGGGCGACGGCGGCCGGCCTGCTCCTGCGCGTGCTGCTGATTCCGATCAGCCCCATGTTCCCATTCGTGTGGGACCACGACGACTTTGTCCGCTGGGGGATCCAGGCCACCGACGAGGGTGTGCTTACGCTCTACGACCATCCGCCGCCGCGCTGGAACGTACGCGTCTGGCGAGGTGATCGCTGGACCGTCGGCCAATCGAGGTTCGAGCCGGTCTGCAACTATCCGCCGATGTCGGCTTACCTGTTGTACGCGTCCGGGCTGGTGTTCAAGGTGGTCAGCGACGACCGGCTGGTCAACACGGTCACGTCACGTGCCGCCTTCACGGCCTGGGGCATTGTGGCTGATCTTCTGGTCGCGTGGGGTTGCGCTGCGTTGGTGGCACGGTACAAGCCGGGTTGGCCGGCGCGGGCCGCGTATGTGCTCGTCCTGTTCGCGCCGCCTCTATGGCTGGACTCGGTCATGTGGGGCCAGATGGAGAGCGTCCTTCTGGCGCCGGCGGTGTGGATGGTCTGGGCGCTGATCCAACGGCGGTGGCTTTTAGCCGGCGTGTTGTACGGGTTAATGGTGGCGCTCAAGCCGCAAGCCGTGCTCTTCATTCCGGTGTGGGGGCTGGCGATTGTGACGGCCAGGCCGTTCTGGAGAGCGCTGGTCGCGCTGCCGGTGGCGGTCGGGGTTGTGCTCGCGCTCGCCGCACCGTTCATGCTGCACGGGGGCGGAAGCTGGTGGCACGAGAGTTATGTGAAGAACCTGCTGGAGGCTTACCCGAAAACCACGCTGAACGCGTTCAACCTGTGGTACCTGGACGTGCTCATCCACGGCAGCAATGACGCAATGGTCCCCTGGCTCGGCATCGACAAAGACGCCTGGAGCAAGGGCTTGCTGGTGCTGGCCCTGGGCGCCGCTTTCTTGTGGATGATTCGGCGCTGGCCGGGCGACCAGCGCGGCCTCATCTTGTGGTCCACCCTGACCCTCCTGGCCTTTGTCATGCTGCCCACGCGCGTGCACGAGCGCTACATTGTCCTGGTAGTCCCCTTCCTGATCGTCGCCGCGATGCTCTGGCGGCGGTTCTGGCCGGCAGTGCTGATGCTCCTGGTCGTTGCCACCGCCCAGCTCACGTGGCCCAGTTGGCTACAGGCTGAAACCGGCCAGTTGGCGGCCCTCGAGCGCCAGGCGCAGTTGTATGAGCAGACAATTGCCACGCTCCCGCAGCAGCAGCGCGCGGACCTCCCCGACCTGAAGGAGCAATTCGAGGCCGGGCGGCACCAGATTCTGCAAGCCCGGGCAAAGACCGTCGGCTACGAGTGGCTCGTCACCATACTGGCACTGGTGGGGACGGTCGCGACGGCGGCGGCAGCCGTGTCACTCAAACCCAGACCGACCGGCACCACCGTCCCACGGACGGTATCATAGCTGCCTCGGAGCTCGCCGGAGGAATGAGCATGTTGCGCGAAAGCTACCCCTACTATCTCGCCAACGAGCCCGCACAGCCCAATGCCGACCTGGTCGTGACCAACAAGTACACCGGCGAGCCGATCTCACGCGTCGCAAAAGCGGATGCTCAAGCGCTGGACCGGGCGATCGCTGCCGCAGTCGAAGCCTTCGAGCACACTCGCAAGATGCCGAGCTATCAGCGGCAGCAGATTCTCAACCACGTGGTGCAGCGCGTGCAGGAACGGCACGAAGAGATGTCGCGGGCGCTGGCGATCGAGGCCGGCAAGCCGATCCGCGACGCCCGCGGCGAGGTCAACCGCCTCATCGACACCTTCCGCATCGCGGCCGAGGAGTCCGTTCGCCTCTACGGGGAATGGATGCCGCTGGACATCAGTCCGCGGGCGGTGGGGTATCAGGCGATCTGGCGGCGTTTCCCCATCGGCCCGTGCGCGTTCATCACGCCGTTCAACTTCCCGATGAACCTGATCGCGCACAAGGTGGCACCGGCGATTGCCGTTGGCTGCCCGTGGGTGCTCAAGCCGGCCTCCTACACGCCGATCGGGGCGATCATCCTGGGGGAAATCCTGGCCGAGACCGACCTGCCAAAAGGGGCGTTCTCGATTCTGCCGTGCGCGGGAAGCGAGGCCGAGCCGCTGGTGACGAACGACCGGCTCAAGCTGCTCAGCTTCACCGGCTCCGGCGCAGTCGGCTGGGCGTTGAAGGCCAAGGCCGGGCGTAAGCGGGTCGGGCTGGAGCTGGGCGGCAACGCGGCCTGCATCGTCGATCGCGACGCCGACCTGGACTATGCCGCCGACCGCATCACTATCGGGGCCTTCTACCAGTCCGGCCAGAGCTGCATCAGCGTGCAGCGGGTGCTCGGCCACCGCGACATCTACGAACCGCTCAAACGCAAGCTTGTCGAACGGGCGCAGCAGCTCAAAGCCGGCGACCCGCTCGAAGAGGACACCTTTCTCGGCCCGCTGATCAGCGCGGGCGACGCCAAACGCGTCGAGTCCTGGGTCAACGAGGCTGTCGCGGCCGGGGCGACGATCGCTTGCGGCGGCAAGCGCGACGGCGTGTTCTACGAGGCCACCTACCTCGAGAACGTCGATCCGCGCCAGAAGGTCAGTTGCGTGGAGGTATTCGGCCCGGTCGCCACGCTCCAGCCGTTCGACGACTTCAAGCAGGCCGTCGCCATCGCCAACGACAGCGTCTACGGCTTGCAGGCGGGCGTCTTCACACAAGACATCGACCACGCCTTCTACGCCTACCACGAGCTCGACGTGGGCGGGGTCGTCATCAACGACATGCCCAGCATGCGGGTGGACAGCATGCCCTACGGCGGCGTCAAACAAAGCGGCCTCGGCCGCGAAGGCCTCCGCTTCGCCATGGAAGAGATGACCGAAATCAAGCTGCTGGTGCTCAACACGCCGGGACAGCTGTAAGGCCGCGTTGCAAGCCACTGGTCGGCGCGGATAATGGTCGTGCCATGATCGCTCGTGTCGAGGCTCTGAATTACCGCTGCTTCGAGCACGTGGCCCAGGAGCTGCGGCCGTTCAACGTCTTAGTGGGGCCGAATGCGTCGGGCAAGAGCACCTTCTTGGACGTCTTGAGCCTGCTGCAGGATTTCCTGAACACCGGCTTGGAGGACGCCGTACTGCTTGGCACCGCCCCACATCGTCCGCGCGGCCGCGCCCGACGGATAGAGGAGCTGTTCTTCCAGGGGCATGGCGACCGATTCGAGCTGGCAGTTGA
>JAUWXH010000565.1 GCA_030616465.1 Planctomycetota bacterium
GGCGTGTACTACTACGCCATGGAGCTGATCGACGGGCAAAGCCTCGACAAGGTTCTTCAGGACGATCCGCTCTTCCTCCGTCTCCGAGACGCGTCGGCGGCGAGCGAGCGGGAATCGCCGACGCGGGTGCTGCCGCCTGCCGCCGACGGCACTGCGCCGCCGGTGGATGCCGAAAGCGCTCCCGCGGCAAAGGAGCGCGTGGGCGAAAAGTCCGCCAGCCGGATCCGCTCGTCCATCTCCTCCATCCTTCACCGCGGCGCGCCGCGGACCGAACGACACACCAGCGACTACGAGCGCATCGCCCGCCTGCTGGCGGAAGTCGCCGAGGCGCTGCACCACGCACACGAGCAGGGCGTCGTGCACCGGGACATCAAGCCGCAGAACCTCCTGCTCGGCCGTGACGACAAGCTGCACATTACGGACTTCGGGCTGGCCCGTTTGCTCGATGAGCCGGGAATGACGCTCAGTGCCGAGCTGGTCGGCACGCCGGCGTATATGTCGCCGGAGCAAGTCTCCGGCGGCGGTAAGGGCATCGGTCCGCACACGGACGTGTACGCCCTGGGCGTGACGCTCTACGAGGCGCTGGCGCTGACCCGGCCGTTTGAGGGCGAAACGTACGACCAGATCATCACGCAGGTTCTGAAGCGCGACCCCAAGCCGCCACGCCGGATCGACCCGCATATCCCCGTGGATCTGGAGACGATCTGCCTGCGGGCCGTGGAAAAGGAGCCGCGGCGCCGTTTCCCCAGTTCGGCGGAGATGGCTGGCGACCTGCGGCGTTACGCCGGGGATTTTCCGATCGCCAGTCGGCGGGTGGGCCCGGTGGGGAAGACGATTCGCTGGGTTCGTCGGCACCCGGCCCGCGCCGGGGCAATCACGGCTGTCGCGGTGATTGTCGTCCTAGTTCCGTTGCTGTTGGGCGTCACCCGCGCCTATGGCAACAAAGGCATCGACAACGCTTGGGCAGTCCTGATGGAGGATTATCGTGAGAAGGATCGGGCTCTGGCCCAACTTGGTTGGGCCAGTCGATTCCTCGGTGATCGGTACCGCCGCGAGATGGTAGAGGCGTTCGCGCACATCCGCACCGAGTCGAAAACGACGGTGCGCCTGGCGGAGGGGATCCTCGGACGCCAGCCCAACAACCCGGACGCTCATTACCTGCTCGCTTGGGCGTATCGTCGGCGGATGACGCCAGAAGGCACCGCGATGTGGTCGCAAGCCCTCCAGCACATCGAACAGGGCGATGCGCTGGATGCGGAACCCACTGCCGCCGGCTACTTCTTCCGGGGGCAGGCCGTTTGGGGCACTGACCCGAAGGAAGCGGAGCGCACGTTTGACAAGGCCATCGGCAAGCGACCGAACTTCGTGCAGGCGATGCTGCACCAGGCGCGGGCGATGAACCAACTCATGTACTTCCTGCGCGAGATCAAGTATTACGAGAAGGCGGTCTCGCGCCTCGAGTTCGTCGCCGCCGCCCAGCCCCGGAAGGCGTACGCGCGCTATTTGCTGTCGATC
>JAUWXH010000093.1 GCA_030616465.1 Planctomycetota bacterium
GTGCACGGTTCCCGATGAATGAATAAGACAGGCTCGGCTTGCGGAGGTCCGAGAATCCGCGCGGACGGGCGGACGGTGACCCGCAACGGGTGGCCCATCCGCCTACGGAGACCGGCCCGGCGAGCGGCGACAACCCTGGAACACGCATGATTCGTGTCGAGGAGCTTTCCAAGGTCTTCCCCAACCCCGACGGAACGCTCAAGCGCGCCGTGGATCGCATCAGCTTCGAGGTCGTTCCCGGCGAGATTTACGGGCTGTTGGGCCCCAACGGAGCGGGCAAGACCACCACGCTCCGCATGATCAGCGGGCTGATGCGCCCGACGGAGGGTCGCATCTGGATCGACGGGGCCGACGTGACCGACCGCCCGGAACTGGTCAAACGCCGCATCGGCTACCTCACGGCCAACACCGGCTTGTATGCCCGCCTCACGCCGCGGGAGTTCCTCGATTATTTCGCAACACTCTACGGCCTTTCGCGTGAAGCAGGTCGTCGGCGGATCGACGAGCTGGTGGAATGGCTCGGGATGGGCGATTTTCTCAAGCTCCGCTGCGGGGCCCTGTCCATGGGCCAGAAGCAGCGCACCAATATCGCGCGGGCCCTGATCGCCGACCCGCCCATCCTGATTCTGGACGAGCCCACCCTCGGGCTGGACGTGCTCAGCAACCGGCTGATGCTCGGCATGGTTCGCGCGCAAGCCGACGCCGGAAAAGCGATCTTGCTCTCCACGCACGCGCTGGACGAGATCGAGACCATGTGTCGGCGCATCGGGTTGATCCACAACGGGAAGATGATCGCCGAGGGCCGCCTGGATGACCTCAGGCAGGAAACCGGTTGTCAGCGGCTGAGCGAGGTGTTCCTCCACCTGGTGGGAGCGGATGAGTCGGTACTCGCGGATTAGCACGATCTGGCGCAAGGAGCTGGTCGATATCCTCCGCGATCGGCGGACGCTGATCGCGATGGTGCTCGTGCCGATCGTGCTGTATCCCGCGCTGATGCTCGGCTCGGTGCAGGCCTTCGAGCTGCAATTCAGCCTTTTGCGTCAGGAGTGTTACCACGTCGGGGTGCAATCAAGCGAAGCCAAGCGCTGGCTGCGGCGGCTGATCGACGAAGACCCGGCGCGGCAGGAGCTCGCAGAGGGGATGACGGCCGAGCAGCGGGTCGATTGGGCCCAGTCGCCCGAGCCGCCCGCACCCGAGACACAACCCGACGTGCCGCTGGAAGGCGACCAGGCGGAGAGCGTGCGCTCCGGCGTCCGCCATAAACCACCGCCGTACGAGATCTACGTCGTTCCCGACGTGCGGCAGATGGTGACCGACGGGGTGGTTCACGTGGGAGTGCTGCTTGAAGGCGATCCGCCGCCGGTCGACGCCGAGGGGTCTACGCCCGTGGCGCTGGTATTCGACGAGAGCGAGACTCGCAGCAATATCGCAGCGGCTGGCCTCCAGGGGATCTTCAAGCGGGCCAACATAACGCGGGTGGAGTCGCGGTTGCGAAAACTGCAACTCACTTGGGAATTCGTCCAGCCCTTGGCCGTTTACGAGCAGAACGTCGCTTCACCGGAGAAAATGGCCGGCTCCATCCTGGGGCAGATCGTCCCGCTGATCCTGGTCATGATGACGATTACCGGCGCGATCTACCCGGCGATCGACCTGACCGCCGGCGAGCGCGAGCGCGGCACGCTCGAAACCCTGATGGTCGCCCCGGTGCCCACGACCGACCTGATCGCCGGCAAGTTTATCGTCGTTACCCTCATCGGGCTGCTCAGCGCGGTGCTCAACCTGCTTGCGGTGGGCGGCACGATCTACCTCGGGGGACTGGGCGATCTGCTCACCCGCGGCGGCGATTTCGTCTTTCCGCTCGAGGCACTGCCGTGCATCCTGCTGTTGCTGATTCCGTTGGCGGTCATGTTCAGCGCGATGCTGTTGGCGGTGTGCAGCTTCGCCCGCAGCTTCAAGGAAGCCCAAAACTACATCATGCCGGTCATGATCGCGGCGTTGATCCCGGCGGTGGTAGGGGTTTTGCCGGGGACGCGCCTGGAGGGCCCGCTGCTGGTCATGCCGGTGGCCAACATCGTCATCCTGACGCGCGAGTTGTTCCTCGGGCACATCAACCCCGGTGCGATCGTCTGGGTCACCCTGACCACCACCATCTACGCGGGCGCCGCAGTGGCGGTGGCGGCCAAACTCTTCGGCCAGGAGTCGGTGCAATTCGCCGACAGCGCGTCGATCAGGACGGTCTTCCAGCGCAAGTTTTTCAAGCCGCTCGCCACGCCCACTGTTGCTCAGGCGCTGCTGATCCTGGCATTGGTATACCCGCTCAACTTCTTCATCCAGCAACGCCTGATGCAAACCGGGGGCCTGGTAGGCAGCGAACGATTCTACTGGGCACTCGCCGCCGTCCTGATCATCCTGTTCGTCGTGCTGCCGTGGCTCGCGGCGAAGTACATGCGCGTCAACGTTCAAACGGCGTTCCGCCTCGAACGCCCAAAGGTAGCGGCAATCGTGGCGGCCCTGTGCTTCGGCTGCTCCACCTGGATCCTGGCCAACGCCTGGTTCGTCGTTCAGGACCAGTGGCTACCCATGCCGCCGCAGATCAAACAGATGCTGGAACACGTAATCGGTTGGCTCGATGGCAGCCATGTGCTGGTCGTGCTGCTGCTGCTGGCGCTGGTCCCGGCGGTGTGCGAGGAGCTGTTCTTCCGCGGATATGTTCTCAGCGGCGTGCGCGGTGCGTTGGGCAAGGTCGCCGCAGTCCTGCTGGTGGCTCTCGTCTTCGCCATCTATCACCAAAGTGTGTTCCGGCTGGTCGTCAGCGGGGCGCTGGGCCTTCTGTTAGGGCTGCTGGTCGTGCAGTGGCGTTCGGTGTGGCCGGCGGTGTTGGCCCACTTCATGCACAACGGATTGGCGGTCGCCGCCGCGCGACCGGACGGCCTCCAGCCGCTCGTAGAGCGTTTGGGCTACGCCATCGGTGAAGATGGGCTTCCGCCGCCGACGAGCTGGATCATCGGTGCTGCCGTCCTCTTGGTAGTCGGCGTGCTCTTGTGCCTGCTGGCCCGAGAACGTGAGTATCCCGCCGAACAGCTCGCTGCCCCGGCACTCGAATCGGAAACCGCCTCCCAACCCTGAACGCTGCGACTGCTGTAGCGCGACGGCCACGAAGGTCGTCTCCACGGCGGCCCTACGGTGGGATTCGTTCGTAGGAACGGCTGCCGCGCGGCAGTGGAATCCGGTCCTTCCCGTCGAACGGAGGCGTGAAGAGGTTCACCACCACCAACGGCTCCGAGCCGGTGTTGATGCAGTAATGCGGCGTTCCGCGCGGAATGTGGAAGACGTCGCCCGGCCGGCACACGCGCCGATGATCGTTGATGTAGACCTCGCCCCGTCCGCGGTGGACGATGAAGGTCAGGTCGTGCTCGCGGTGGATATGACGCGGCTCACCGGTGCGAAACTGAAGCAGATAGGCGCTGAACTCCTCGCTTTCCAGAAGCGGTTCGGCACGGAGGTCTTCGTCTGCCGCCACCGGCGCCTGCCGCAGGATCCTTTGCAGCATTGCCGGCTCGAGCACCTGCGTCTCGCGCTTCAGGACGCTGCGGGCAGGATTGGCGGCACAACCCACCAAGCAGACGCCGAGGAGAACGGAGACCAGGCGTGCCATCAGGGCGACTCCGGCGGCTGATCCTCCGCGGGCGGCGCGGGTTGTTCGGCCGGCGGCGCAGGCTGCTCGGCGGGAGGCACCGGCCCCTCAGCGGGCGCAAGGTTCTCCAACTCCTGCGCGGCGAACATCCCGGTCAGCACCTCGGTCTGCTTGGCCGTTTCCAGCAGCGTCTCATCCAGGAAGAAGGCCCCTTGCAGAGCCTGGGCCGCCTCCTCACGCCGCGACGCCTTGGCGTGCACGATCGCCATCAGGAAGTGGGCGGAGGCCCGGCGGGGATTGAGCTGCACGGCATTACCCAGGTTGGCCAGCGCAGTGGGGAGGTCACCCCGATTAAGGGCCAGTGTTCCCAGGGCTTCCCAGGCCGGGGCGTAGCGGGCCGAGGCGGCAAAGCACCTCTGCAAATAGGGCAGGGCCGCCTCGGGGTGACCGTCCTCGATCTCCAGCACCCCCAACCAGTACCACGCCTCCGGCCGAGCCGGGGTCTGCTCGGCGTGTGCCAGGGCTTCCCGGGCCGCTTCGAACTGCCCCGCCTGGAGCAAGGCGACACCCCGCCAGGTTTGCACGTCGTAATCGTCGGGGTGCAGCTCGAGCAGGTAATCCAGGATAGCCAGCGCTTGGGCCAGTTGTCTCTCCTGGACCAGCCAGACAGCCCGCAGGTAGTCCCGCTCGGGGATCAGCTCGTCGGGCAGCGGCCCCAACGCGTCGAGCACGATGCCCAACGCTTCCCAACGTTCCAGGTCGATCAGCAGGTAGCCCAAACGCAGCTTGTCCGGGTGCGGCAGGTCGTCGAGGTTGTCGAGCTCGTTCAGCGCCTCGTCCGCCGCGGCCAGGTTCCCCTGCAAGGCGGACGCCTGGGCCAGTAGCAGACACGCGATCGGGTGACCGGGGGCTTGCTCAGCCAGGCGTTGGGCAAAGGTGAGCGCCTCGGGTCCACGCCGTCCCATCAAGGCGAGGCGGGCGGACAATTCGTTGTATGCCCATGGCAGGACGCCGTCGGCCGCGGCCTGCCGGGCGTACATCTCCGCCTCGTCGTTGTGCTCCAGCAGTCGCGCCAGGACCGCCACCCGCGCCCACGTTTCGCCGGACCAGCGGGCTTGCGCGGCGTCCTGCAAGACCCTCTGGAGCGCGGCGTCGGCGGCCCGCGGGTCGGCCAGCAGAACCGGCAAGTCGTCCCCGGCAACCAGCACCCGATCCAACAGGGCATTGACCGCCGCGTCGTCGAGCGCCTGGTCAGCCGGTACTGCCGTTGCCGGGCCGCTTGCCGGCGCGTCCGAGATGGTCTCTCTCTCGTCGTCGGGCTGGGTGATCTGTGCCGGCTCCGGTACGGCAGCGAGCTGGGGCGCCTCCTGCTCGGCGAGGGTTTGTTCGACCGCGGCGAGACGTTCGTCCAACTCGGTGATGGTCTGCGAGAGGGCGTCGGACTGCTTCCGCAGGAGACCGGCGACGAACAACGTCAACACGATGATCACAAGTAGTAGCGCCGCGCTGCTCACGATGCACAGGACATAGAGGCGTTCGATGACGCCGGATGACGGCCCGCGCGGCTGGGGATGCGGGGGTGTTGAAGACATGCGGTTACCTTTGTCCATCGATGTCCCGGTCTGGTTGCTCATCTGTGTCGTCGTCGGGACCCGAGTCCAGCTCGGGGTCCGCCGCGCTCGTTTCGCCGGTGGCGCGTTCGATCTCTTGTTCCGAAAGCCGGTAGCCGGTCCAGGCATCTACATATCGGGTCGGTTCTCGCCGCCGCGGCCTGCGAACGATCGCCCGGCCCACGCGAACCATTACGTACGTGCCGACCACGAACGCCAATAGCAACAGCAGCGTAACCGTCAGCGTCGTGTAGAGCGAACGCATTTGTCGGGCGGCGGCCGGCTGCGCGCCTGGCTGCTCCGGCGCCTGAGTCTCGACCTGGGCGACGCCGGGTTGTGCCGCTTGAGCCAACAGCGCCGTTGATGCACTCATCACCGCCGGCGGGGCAGCAGCCAGGATCAACACGGCGATGGTCAGCGTTCGCGTGGGTTGGGCTCGTCCAGCCATCGCGGGGCCTCACACCGGCCAGCCGAGGTCGGCCCGGGGCCGCAGGTCCAATTCAGACTCCAGCTCGTCGAGCAATTTGCGGGCCTTCGGCGACATGCTCTTGGGCAACTGGATCCGCACCGCTACGAGCATGTCGCCGGTCTTCCCGGTGCGCTGATCGCGGATCCCCTTCTCCCGCAAGCGCAGCTTGGTGCCGCTGGATGTGCCGGCCGGCACCGTCACGCGTGTGATGCCGTCCAGCGTGGGGATGTCAACCTTGGCGCCCAAGGCGGCCTCGCGGATGGTCAACGGCAGGTCGAGCAGGACGTTGAGTCCGTCGCGGCGGAAATAGGGATGGGGACGAATGCGGCACAGAATCATCAGGTCGCCGCGTCCGCCCGGTCCGTCCTGCCCTTTTCCTTTCACGCGGATGCGCTGTCCGTCGGCGACGCCGGCGGGCACGCGGAACTCGATGCGCTCGGGGCGTGCCGCGCGGCCCCCGCGGGCGGTCAGCATCACCTCACGAACGGTCCCCTCGATGGCCTCCTCAAAACTCAGCTCGACGGCGTGTTCGATATCGGCCCCGCGTCGGCGGGGCCGGCTTGCCGCCCGGCGCCGGCGACCGCGCGCGCCCGACCCACTGCTGAAAAACTGCTCGAAGATGCCGGTCAGATCGCCCAGCGAGCTGAAGTCGAAGTCCACATCGGCAAACGGCGTCCCGCGGCTGGTTGACCACGTGTGGAACTCCGGCGTCGGGCCGCCCGCCCCGAAGCGGTCGTATTGCGTGCGCCGCTGCGTATCACCGAGCACCTCGTAGGCGGCCTGGACCTCCTTGAAGCGTTGTTCGGCGCCCTTGTCGCCGGGATTGCGGTCGGGGTGGTGCTCTTTGGCCAGCCGGCGGTAAGCGCGCTTGATCTGGTCTTGCGACGCGCTGCGGCTCACTCCGAGGATTGTATAGGGATTCTTCCGGTTCATCCCCGCTGACTCCGTCGTTGGGCCCAGACGGGCTGTCCCAGGGATTCTAGGGGCCGCGCGCGTGTCGGGCAACGAAGAGAGAGAGATGGCTTGCCGCCGGTTCAAGCACCCGCGCCACGCCGCACCCGAGGCGCTTCCGTCGGCGTCCCAGGCCCCGCCACTGGCGTCAGCGCAGGTTGATCAGTTCGCGCTCCGCCTGCTGAGCCCACCCGGTATCAGGATACTCGTCGATGACGCGTTGGAACAGCTCTCGGGCTTTGTCGATGCGGCCGATGGCCTTGTAGGCCCGACCCTGCGACAACCAGCTCTGGCAATCCGGCGCCGCCTTGTGGTCGCGGACATACCCCATGACGGCGGGGTTCTCCTGTATCCGCTCGAGCATGCGCTCAGCGAATTCCGCCGCGTCGGTCTCGTCATAGTCCTTGAGAATCAGCTCGAGCTGCACGCAGGCCGGTCCGAAGCGACGCTTCTCGACCCATTGGCGTGCCTCGAGGTACAGCTCGGCCGCCTTGTGCTCATCCTGCCGGTCCTTGAGAATCTCGGCGATTTTCTCGTACCTCTCCTCCAGTGCGTTGAGCCGCTCCTTGGCCTTCTTGCTCACGTCCAGGCCGCGGAACCCACGTAGCACTTGCCGCAAGATATCCACCGCCTCTTGATA
>JAUWXH010000423.1 GCA_030616465.1 Planctomycetota bacterium
GTTTACGTGCGGGCTCGGTTCAATGATTATTCGCCAAGCCCGGTGACGGCGTGATATGGCAACCGCCTTGTCTGTCGCCAGTGACGAGCGACTTACGCGTGGCGCAGGCGGGAGAGGGACCTGCCCCGGATCGCGGCCTGCCGGTTCTGGGGTGCCGGTGAAGTACGCTTGCCGATCGACACACTTTGTGGTACAGTGGCCATAAGTAGAGGGGGACGGCAAGCGAGCATGTGCTTCTGTCGGGGGGAGAGGAGTGCGTCATGAGAGCACGTCGCTGTCTCACGCGTGTTGGCAAATCGAGGTGTAGTCAGGTAGCGCCGGCGTACGTGGTTGTCCTGCTGATCGGCCCCGTGAGCCTGGCGCTGGGGGATGATACGCGCTCCGGTCGTGCCTGGGTGGATCGGACGCCCCCGGGCCCCGCGCCCCGGAGCGGGCACACGATGTTCTATGACAGCGCGCGGGGTGTGACGGTTCTGTTCGGCGGGGTGGAGGACCAGTACTTCAACCGCGAGACCTGGGAGTGGGATGGAGTCGCGTGGGCGCGCTGTTCGCGCCAGGCCCCCAACGGGCGCGGGAACCACGCCGCCGCGTACGACAGCGTCAACCGTGTGGGCGTCCTGTTTGGCGGAACGCCGGCGTTGGACCGTACGTGGGAGTTCGACGGGCAGAGCTGCACCTGGACCTCGCGCTCAACCGGTACTTCACCCAACCCGCACATGAACCGGAACGGGGCGGCCATGGCATTCCACGAACAGCGGGGCGTCACGGTCATGTTCGGGGGCCAGGGCCCAGTCGGTTTCTTTGATGCCACCACCTGGGGGTACGACGCCGAGGTTCACGACTGGTGCGAGCTCGCCCACCCGGACGGAGCGCCGTCCCCGCGCTCGGGTCACGCGATGGCATACGACTCCGCCCGGGCCAGGACCGTGCTGTTCGCGGGAAACACCGCCGGCGGGTTGAACGGCGAGACCTGGGAGTGGGACGGCGATGAATGGCACCTGGTCGGCCAGAGTGGCCCGGCCGCCCGTTACAAGCACGTCATGGCATACGACGGCACGCGCGGAGTGGTTGTGCTCTTCGGCGGCTATGATGCCAACGGCTGGAACGGCGAAACCTGGGAGTGGGACGGGACGAGCTGGGTCCTGTGGACCAGCGGCGGACCGACGCCACGCTCGAGCAGCGCGATGGCGTACGACGACGATTGCGGCGTCGTCGTCTTGTTCGGCGGGAGGGACGCGGGCGGCCCGATCGCCGAGACGTGGGAGTGGGACGGAAACGCGTGGACGCAACGCACTCCCGACTGGCCGCCGGTGCCGTCTCCCCGCGCGGGGCACGCGATGGCCTATGACCTGGACCGTGCGCGCGTGGTTCTGTTTGGCGGCACGAACTCCGTCCCGGTCGTCGGGGGTACCTGGGAGTGGGATGGGGCCAATCTCGCGTGGTGTTTCCGAACCGGCGAGGGACCGCCGAGTCGCTCGGGCCACGCAATGGCCTACGACGCCGGCCGGGGCGAAACGGTCCTTTTTGGCGGCTGGGTGAGCGTGAACCGGCGCAGCGACGAGACGTGGGGGTGGGACGGCAGCGCGTGGGCCCAGCGGAGCCCGGTCCACAAGCCCTCGGCTCGATGCAGCCACGCATTGACGTACGACAGTCGGCGCGAGGTGTTGGTCCTGTTCGGCGGAGCCACGGGCAGCCCGTTCGATCCCGTCCTTTCCAACGAAACGTGGGAATGGGACGGCCACGACTGGACGCAACGCGACCTCCGGGTCAGCCCGTCGGCCCGCAGCGGGCACGCCATGGCATACAACCCGACGACCGGCGTCACGGTGCTGTTCGGCGGGAAGAACGCCAACGGTCTGAAGGGCGACACGTGGTTCTGGACCGGCGGACCGACGTGGCTCTCCATGCCCGTGTACGGCCCCTCACCGCGAAGCGGCCATAGCCTGGTGTACGACAGCAAGCGGCAGGCGATGGTTCTGTTCGGCGGAACGGACGCCGATGGTATGAACGGCCAGACGTGGCTGTGGCGCGGCAGTGTCTGGACGCTGCTCACCCAAGATGGTCCCGCGCCGCGCATGGGCCACGTGATGGTCTACGACCAGGGACGCGGGACGGCCGTCTTGTTCGGCGGAATCAGCGGGGGTTCGTGCAGCCGAGAAACGTGGGAATGGGGGGGCCCGCGTACGAGCAGTGAGGCAGTCGGGCGTGCGCCCCCGGCGGGCCGGCAGGAGAAAGCGGTCGGCCTGGTTAGTCGTGTCGTGACCGTCGAGCCGGCCCGGGTGAGCGCGTGCCGCCCCGTCTTTCCGAAAGAACCCCGCACGCGTTTTGTCGTTAGCGGGTGCCGGTGAGGCCAACGCGCCTTACGGGTTGATGTCGCAGCCCCAGTCGGCGAGCAGGATGCCCAGGTCGCCGTGACCGACGTGGCCATCGCCATCGAGGTCTGCATTCGGATTCCAGTTGGGGTCGCCGTCATGCGTGCACCAACCCGCAAGCAGCTCACCCAGGTCGGAGTGATCGGTGTCGCCGTCGCCGTCGATGTCGCCGGGGCACACGATCGGATAGTGATACCCCATGTCCACGATGCCGCTGTCGGGGACCTGATCCGTTCGCGTGGTACGGGTGTCCAAGCCGAGGTTCTCGGCGGTATCGCTGCCGGCGTCCACACAGGGACTGTCCGCAGGCTGCCCCGCCGCCGTTTGACTGAGGTAGTAGTACCCGACTGGCCCGGGGACGAACAGCGGATCGGCGTCCAGGTTCCCCGCGCCCCAGTAGAGCGTGGAAGTTTCATCGACGTAAGCCGACGGCTCCCCGCCTTCCACGTCGCAGTAAGAAACCGTGAGCGTGGAGCCGTCGCGCAGGGCGATCTCCGGTCCGTTCGAGGCGCTGTCGCCCCACAGGATGGAGTTGG
>JAUWXH010000319.1 GCA_030616465.1 Planctomycetota bacterium
GTTGCTGCGCGTCTACCGCAAGCCGAAGGAGGTCCATCCCAAGACGCTGGCCGAGTTGCGTAAGCTGATCCGCACGGGCCAGATGCAGGGGGCTTGCTTTTGCGCCGGGGTCGCCGACGGGTTCAACCGCTTCGGCCCCAGCGACAATTACATCAGTTTGTACGAAGGTTATCTGCGGATCGACGAGCCCGGCTGGTATCAGTTCTGCACGGTCAGCGACGACGGGAGTTGGGTACACATCAACAATCGTACCATCGTCGCGTGGCCCGGCGCCCACGGCTGGGGTGGCGGGCTGCACGGCGAAAAGAACGGTCAGGCCAGGCTCACGAAAGGCGTCACGCGCGTGCTCTACTACCACGAGGAAGGCACCGGCGGGCAAATGGCGTTCCTCGGCTGGAAACCGCCGAACGCCGAGCGATTCTGGGGTATCCCGCGCGACAAGTGGCTCAGCGTGCGCCCGGCCCGGACGAGCACCTTCGAAGCGCGTGACAAGCCGATTATCGCGGTGCCGATCGTGCGTGTGCTCAACACCTACTGGGTGCGCGACTCCGACGATCGGCAAGCCACGCTGGTGGAGTTCCGCGACGTCAGCCGCAGTCGGGCCGGCAAGATCGTCAAGACGCGCTGGTCGTTCGGCGACGGGCTGACGGCTGAGGGGACGAAGCTGCGTCACGTGTACTTTCGCACCGGCCGGCCCACGGTGAAGCTGACCGTGACGGATGAGCGCGGCAACCGCGACAGCGTCACCTGCTCGCCGAACGTGTTCTATGTAGACGTGCGCGCGCGCTACTTCCGGTACGGCAACGCCAAGCAATACGCCGAGGCGGCCGCCGGATACGACGTCGAGCGGATGTCGCCCGAGGACCTGGAGCTCTACGCGGAGTTCTGGGGACACCTCGAGCAGTGGTCCGAGCACGTTCGGGCGGTGAACGCGTTCATCCGCCGCTGTCCGGACTCGCCGCTGATCCCACGTTTGGCCGCCAGCGCGGCCAAGGGGTGTACGCAAGCGGACGCGTACGATCCCCGGTGGGCCGACGAGTTGTTCGAGATCGCGTTGCGCGGGGCCGAGACGGCACGCGAGCGGCTGGAGCTGAACCTGCAACGGGCCCGGGTCCTGGCCTGGGACCTGGGCGAATACGAGCGGGCCCGCGAACTGCTGAACAACCTGCTCGACCAAATCGAACTGAAGGCTGGTCGGGCAATCCAACGCCTGCGCCGCCAGGCGCTGATCCTGCTCGGCGACGTCGCTCTGCTGACGGCGGCGTACGACGACGCCGAGAATCTATATCGGCAGGCACCGGAACTGGCCGAGCGAAAGGTCGAGCAGGCAGAGATGCTCGTCAAGGCCGGCAGCTACGGTTACACGGTCGAAGACCTTTTGGCTCGTGGCGAGTTCGAGTGGGCCCTCAAAACGCTCGACCGCTGGGAAGAGGAGTTCCCCGTGCAGAAACTGGAAGGCTACACCTTCTTCTTGCGCGGGAAGGTGCTGTACGTGCAGCGCCCGGGCCGACTGGCGGCACGCTACCTGGAACGGGCCCAGCAGGTCTCGCCGCGCGCGGTGCACGTCCCGGAAGCGGTTTGGCTGCGGGCGAACTGCCTGTTGGCCATGCAGCAGTATGACGAAGCGCTCGCCGAATTCCTGCGCATCCGCAGCAACTTCACCCAGTCCGAGTTCTTCCAACAGGCGGTGGACAAGATCAGACTCTGCGAGTCAGAGCTCGCCAAGGCAAGGCCGGCGAAGACGGGAAAGTGACGTGAGGTGCTCGCTGGGGCGTACGGTTGCCGTGCTCGTTTGTGCCGGGTTCTGTCTGACGCCGGCAGCGGCGCAAGATCGACCGCCAGCCACACAGCCCACCACAAAACCGACCTCGCGCCCCGCCACGCAGTCCCAGGGCTTTCCCCTCAACGGCGACTTCGAGACCCGCGCCGAGTCCGCTGACTTGCCCGCCGGCTGGACCACCAAACATCCCGACAACGTGCAACTCGTGGATACAGACGGGCCACACGGGCTCGTGGTCGAAATGAGCGGCGGCAAGAGGCTGATGGCGTCGTACGGCGTCGATCTGACCAGCGAGAAGATTCCGGTCAAAGCCAACACGCGCTACCGCTGCACCGGTTACACGAAATCAGCCGGTCCGAACATGAAGGTATTCATCAAGGGTTTCGCCACGGTCACCCGGCGGGTGCAGGGCAAATTGAAGACCTTCGACGACATCGTCTACCAGGTGCGCAAGGACATCGAGCCCTCCGAAGACTGGGAGCCGTTCAATCTCGACTTCGAGATCGCCCCGGCCAGGGTTTTCAGCGATTTTCAGCACACAATCACGTACGTGCGGATCAGGCTGTGGGCGTTCTGGCCGGAGGGCACGTGCTGGTTCGACGAGATCTGCTTTGAGGAGGTCGCGCCGGTGCCGCAAGCCGACCGGCGACACGGCCAAGCGGTCACACACGTGGGGCTCCCGCCGCGGCTGAGCTCCGCGAGCCAACCGTCCACGCAACCCGTCGCCAGGCAATTCGACGAGGCGCAGACCTGGCGCGACGCGGTGAACGCGTTTCGCCGCGGCGATCACGAGCAGGCCGCTCGGCTGGCCGAGCGGTTGGTCGCGCACGCACCGCACAGGGGTGCCTATCGCGTATTGGCCGCCCGCACACTGGCCAAGCTCGAGCGCTGGAAGCAGGCCGAGCAGCACGCGCGCTGGCTGCTCGAAGAGAGGAACGAGCGTGGCGACAAGGAGACACCGCCCCGGCAGGTCGAGCCCTGGCAGCGCGATTGGGCCCGCGTGGTCCAGGCGCAGGCCTTTCGCCACACCGGCCGGATCGACCCCGCCCGCCGGATACTAAGGGAACTCCTTCAAGCAGAAACCGGCACTTCGCCGCACGCGCGCGCCGCGGCCGAAAGCCTGCTGGCCGAGATCGAGCGCGGCAACGGGGGAGATTAGCGTTGTCGTGAGCGCTCCCGGCCTGGCGCCGTGAGCGGTTTCGGAGGGGATCATCCCGGCCGGTCCAGGCCGGCGGCCAGCCGGGAATGCCGGTTTTTGATCGGGAATTACGCGTGACTTATGCAAGAACGGGCTTGACCGGCCCAAACGTCTAAATGGTTGCGGTTAAAGCGGTTCCGGCTTGGGCCCGGGCCGGCGGGCCAAAATTTGGGTGCGTTTGGCCCTGTTTCCCTTGCAGGACAGTCGGGCATAGGTTATACTTCCACCGTAAAGGCTCCCCAATTTGCTGTAGTCCGGAGGCAGCACTGGATCGGCTCCCCCAGTGCCGGACAACGCAGCTTCAAACGGACAAAATGGGTTCGGATCCGCCGGTTCGGCGACCCGCTCGGTGCTTGGTGCGCTGGCGAGTTGCAATAACCGCGAGCGGGCGGGTCGGGGATGGGAGGCCGCGCCTCCATGGATGGTGAGGTAAGAAAAATGTATTCAGCCAAGGAGCCGAAATCGATCTCGTCGCTTCGCAAGCTGGAGCCCTCGGCGAAGTTACCCGGTTCGGCGGTGCTCGGTGCGCTCTCGCCGGTTGAGCTGGCCCAGCTTAAGCGCCTGCTTTCTGAAACGTCCGAATGCGTGTTCGACAGCTTCTTCCAGTCGCCGGACGCGGAGCGGTCCGTTTTGGGCCCGCTGCCGGGACAGGGCGAAAACTCCGGCCGGGCCAGGCTTGGCAACGACGACAGCGGCGTCGATCTGTTGCACAATGCCACCCCCGCGCTGACCGCCGAGCAGGAGCGGCACATGTTCCTGCGTCTGAACTACTGCCGCTACCGCGTCATGCGCGTGTTGCGGCAGTTCCGGGGCAAGCGCCTG
>JAUWXH010000045.1 GCA_030616465.1 Planctomycetota bacterium
CGAACGTCTCAACCTCGTCCAAATCGCGCGCCGACGGCTGGGCGTAACTGTAGTGGAGATGGACACGATGGTGTTTCAGCCTGTCGACGCCGCCGCGCACGAACGCTGCCTGCGCGAGGTGTCAGAATCCCTGGCGACACGCGGTCCCGCTGAGCGTTGCCACGATACGCTGCACAGGTACGGGATCACACACGTATTCGTGGGCTTGGTGGAGGCCGAAGCGTGGCAGGGGCTGGAGAAGTTCGACGACAGGCGGTATTTCCGGCCGGTCTTCGACGACGGTCGCACCCGCGTTCTTGCGCTGGAATGAATCCTGGACCGTGGCGCGCGGCCGGTTGTCCGCATTCGGTGCCCGACCTACAATCCATGGTGACGGCTCGTGCCCGGCACCACACAACCGCAACCGCTCAGGATGATGCGCAGACCACGAACCCGTATGGCGACACCCGCCGGCCCGCAAGGTAGGTCCGTTCGTAGCCCAACGCGGCCCAAGCGAACCCGCGCGACCGGTACGTCCCTCTTCGTCGCCCTGTTGTCCGCGGTCACGGCCGGCGCCGCCGGCACGCCGGAGGAGCCCAAGGTGGAAATCGCCGGGGGCGCGGACGGTAGCGGCCAGAATTATCGCTGGACGGTCACAAACCACTACGGCTCGCCGATCGTTTACATCCAGTTCCCGCACTATCACGCGGACACGTTCCACGCTCCCGAGGGCTGGAGCAAGGAATCCACCTACCTGGTGAACGTTGGCGTGCCCGACAAACCCGGAACGTGCACGGCTTCGGTAGACTCGGCAAGAAAGGGCATCCCCCCCGGGCGCTCGGCCGAGTTCAGCGTGCGCCTCGCCACCGGGGGCGCTCACCGCCGACCCGGCCAGGTAACCGTCCGCTTCGCCGATGGGACCCAGACGATCGTGGCGGGCGTGGAACTGCCGACCGCCTCTACCACCCCCGAGCGACTCTACGGGCTGATCGGCTTCGCGCTGGTCTTCGTGATCATTGTGATCGTTCAGACGCGGCGTCGCCGAAAAGGGCCGCGCGCCATCGAACCGGACGCCGGCTCCGCTGTAGATGACGAGTGAGTTGCCCCGGCGTTGCCACGCCGCGGGTCCCAAGTTGTAATCGCGGCATGGACGCGCTGGTCACGCACGATCTGTGCAAAAGCTACGGCCCGCACGAGGTCTTGCACAAGGTCAACCTGCAGGTTCCGACCGGTTGTCTGTTCGGCTTCCTGGGTCCCAACGGGGCCGGCAAGACCACCGCTATTCGCGTTCTGCTGGGGCTGCTGCGGGCGTCGGCCGGGGCGGCACAAATGCTCGGTCGCGACGTGTGGTCCGAGGGACCGACGCTGCGCGCAGACGTGGGCTATCTGCCCGGTGAGGTACGCTTGTACGACCACCTGACCGGACGCGCGACGCTCGCGTTCATGGACGCGGCCCGGGGCGGCGGAGCTGCAAAAGAGATCAAGCGCCTGGCGGACCGGTTCGACTTAGACCTGGACAAACGGGTCCGCGACTACTCACGGGGGATGAAGCAGAAGCTCGGGCTGATCCAGGCGCTGATGCACCGCCCCGAACTGCTCATCCTCGACGAGCCCACCATCGCCCTGGATCCCCTGGTGCGGCAAACGCTGTTTGAGGAGTTGCGCTGCGTCGCCGCCGAAGGACGAACCGTCTTCTTCTCCAGCCACACGCTCGGCGAGGTGGAAAAGCTCTGCGACATGGTAGCGATCTTGCGCGAGGGACGACTGATCGCCCAGGAAAGGATCGAGGTGCTGCGCGCGCGTGCCGTGCGGCACGTCGAGGTCGTTTTCGCTGCGGGCGGGGGCTCGGTCAGGCCGCTGCCGCGGGGCCTACAGGTGCTGCAGGACAGCGAGAACCGCATCGCGGCCACCTGGATCGGCCCGATTGAGACGTTGCTGTCGTGGCTGGGGGGCCGGGCGGTTCAGGACCTGACGATCGCGCCGCCCGATCTGGAAGATCTGTTCATGACCTACTACCAAGCCGGCAAATCGGAGCCGAGACCGTGAACCTGGCGGTGTTTCGCAAAACCGCGCGCGAAACGGTGCTGCTATTTGCCATCCTGACGGCGGCGATCGTCGGCTTCGAGCTGCTCTTCGTACTGGCGATGGGCGAGTTCGTCGAAGAGATTACCAGCATCTGGAAGATCGGCATCGTCCGGCGTTTCGTCCAGGTGTTGGTCGGAGCCGATCTGTTCGCCGACCTCACGCCGACCACAATCATGACCGTCGGCCTGGCCCACCCGCTGCTGTACGCCTTCACCTGGACTCTGTTGCTCACGAGCTGTACGCGCGTCATCGTGGGCGAGGTCGATCGGGGTACGGCCGACCTGCTGCTGACGCTGCCCCTCGCGCGCGTCACGATCTATGCCAGCGTTTCCGCCGTTTGGGTGCTGTGCGGCGTGGTCGTGAGCCTCGCGCCGCTGCTCGGTATGTGGCTGGGCGAGTCGTTGTACCCGCTGTCGGAGCCGATCGAGCTGGGGCGCCTGTGGATACCGGTCGTCAACCTGTTCGCGCTCTATCTGGCAATCGGCGGGGCGGCAACACTCGTTTCGAGCCTGGTCTCACGGCGCGGCCAGGCCATTGGGATCATTCTCGCGGGGCTGCTGACGTCGTTCCTGCTCAACATCTTGGCCCAATTCTGGTCGCCGGCGAAAGAGATCAGCTTCCTGGGGCTGCTTCATTACTACCGGCCGCTGGTGAGCGTACGGACCGGCGAATGGCCGCTGGGGGACATGGCCGTGCTGGCGTGCATCGCCGGCTGCTGCTGGCTGGCCGGGCTGTGGTGGTTCTCGCGCCGCGACATCCCGGCCGCGTGAGGGCAGCCGCCCCGCTGCCCGAGCTTGGGGCGGGAGCAAACCTGCGTCGTCAGCTATCAGCCGTCAGCGTTCAGGCAATAAGGTCCGTCCCGGACGCACGGTTCGGGGTTCGGGAGGTGGCGGCCGGGCTGAGCCTGTCCCGATTCATCGCGATGCCGGACGTAGGGTTGAGCGTTCGCGGTTTCGCGATCAGCTATCAGCCCCCGGCTTTCAGCCAATGGTAGCGTGCGGCCGGGACGCACCAATCCCAGGCCCACATTTGAATGGTGCGTCAAGGGACGCACCCCACAGGGCTACGATCCCGATCCGCCCGGCCGCGCCTGTGGCCACTACGACAGTTGCCGGCTGCGGCTGGAAGCGTTCGCCGAGCTGGGGGTGACCGACGCGGCGCCGTACGTCGCCGAATAAGGCGTTTGCTTGGCTTACCTCGGCGTGCCTGCGTCGAAGCTACTCTGCTTCCAGAAGGCGCTTGAGTTTGACCCGGTCCTTCCGGGCCTTCTCCAGTTTGGCCTGCATCCCCCGGCAAGCGTAGTAGATGTAATCAACGAAGTCCTGGGTTTCGACCACAAGTTGGCGACGATCGGCCTCCTGCCGCGTCGACGGGAGCTTTCGCAAGCGGATCGAGACAGCCTTCTTAGCTCCTTGGAGTGTGATGCAGTCGTGCTCCCACATATACGCTTGGATCAGCCTGTACTCGTACCTGTCCTTCAGGCGCTCGCCGATCTCGTGTATCGTCTTTCCTTCTTTCGCCAAACGCCCAATGATCTTCGCGTCTTTTGACCGGATTGAAGTCGTATCCAAGATCGCCTCCTTTCATTTGGGGGCTTTCCCGCCTCACGCCCCGATCGTCGCGCTGGCGGTTTCGCTCCACGGCCCCTTTTCGCCGGTGGTGGCGAGCCATCTTAGCATGTAATGGGCCGTCTTGCCGCCGTCCTCGCCCGGGAAGTCGGCCACGTAGGGCGTGCGCGTGTCCAGCGACAGGAACGTCAGCTCGCCCGGATCGACCGGCGGCGGGTCGCCCGCCATAACTCACTCCTTCCTTTCGCAAATGACATGGCTCGCGGCCCGCGGCGCGTTGTGCGTCGTAGGCGCCGATCTGCTGCGCGATTATAATAGCTGGTCAGATACGTCCCGTAAAGTGGGCTTTTTCCGATCCCGGCCCCCACTGGGCCGCCCGGCGGCCGTCCGGCAGCCCCCGCCGGGCCTCGCGGGACGAGTCCGGGACGTCCGGGGACGACTCCGGGACCTCGGGGAGTGACTCCGGGACGTCCGGGAGTGAGTCCGGGACGTCCGGGAACGAGTCGCGGAGTTCCGGGAACGACTCCGGGACCTCCGGCAATGAGTCCGGGACCTCCGGGAATGAGTGCGGGAGCTCCGGGGACGAGTCCGGGACCTCCGGGGACGACCCGCTGGCATGAGTGGGGGACCGGCCGCTGACGGGCGCAAGTGCTTTGCGGCCAAGCTGTTAGCTGCGTGGTTGTAGTGGGCGCTCTCACGCGCTCGTGGTATGCTGCGTCACGTGGCGTAGGGCCGCGCTGAGGCTGGCGCGGGGCTATCCGAATCGGAGACCGGAGGTTGTATCATGATCTTCAAGAAGCAACCCACGCTCGTTGGGTTCGGCCTCGCGAGCTACCGCAGCTTCGACGAACACGGTTTCGTCGTCGAGGACATGCGGAAGATCAACGTCTTCATTGGGAAAAACAACTCAGGCAAATCGAACATCCTGCGCGCTATCCGTTTGCTCAAGAGAATCACGAAGCCGCAGATGCGGCAAGACATAGGTCAGGATGGGCTGTGTTTAAGGCCGGACATCGATTCGCACCGGCGAAATGGCCTCCCACCTTCCGTCACAGTTCACCTCCCACCGGACAGTGTTATTGACGCCAATGACCGTTTGTTTGACCGAAGCCGCCAGGCGTTGGGGGATTACCTAACTGTGCGATGGAACACTGCGAACGGTGCCCTCGACCAGCCGTCATCGCTCGATGGACTCGGCGACAACGACCTTATTCGGCTGCATAACCAACTTACACAAAGGACCTACACGGGGCGTCCGCAACGCAAGCAGGTGCTTTCGGATGTCGTGGCACCGATACAACAGCGAGCCGTGCACGCGTTGCGCACGTTCGACCACTTAGTCTCGATCGAGAACTTCCGGGAGATACGCAAGGCAGCAGAGGGAGAATCGGACGCCGACAGCTTTAATGGTCACAACGTCATCGCGCGACTGCGCGAGATGCAGCACCCGAAGGTGGGCAAGGAAGCCGAGCGAGAGGTGTTTGAGCGTATCGAGCAGTTTGTGCGCGATTTGCTCGGCGAGACCGACGTTCTGATGGACGTTCCCGCCTCAGAGGATGCGATCGCGATCGAATTGCACGGAACGCGCCTGCCGCTCGATTCCTACGGGACCGGCGTCCACCAACTGGTCATTCTGTGCGCGGCGCTCGCGATGCACGACGACCATGTCGTGTGCATCGAGGAACCCGAGATCCACATTCACCCGGAGTTGCAGCGCAAGTTCCTCCGCTTCATCGCAGACAAGACGAAGAACCGCTACTTCATTACCACGCACTCGAACGTCTTCCTCGACTTCCTGCCGGACGTGGCGATCTACCACGTCACGCACGATGGGACGAAGTCCACGGTAACGCGCGTCGATGCCACACCGCGCGCCCGCGAGGTGCTGTCCGATCTCGGCTACAAGGCCAGCGATCTCCTCCAGGCGAATTGCGTGATCTGGGTCGAGGGGCCAAGCGACCGGGTTTACTTGAACAAGTGGCTCAGCCTGATCGCTCCGGATCTGACGGAGGGGATCCATTACGCCATCACGTTCTACGGCGGCAAAGTTCTTGCGCATTTCGCGGGCGAAGACGACCCGGCCGATGATCTGGTCGAGGTTCTGCGCATCAACCAGCACGCGATCTTCGTCGTGGATCGCGACGCCGTCAAGCCGGGCGGAAAACTGAACGCAACGAAAGAACGCGTGCGAGCCGAGATCGGCGACAATCAGTGCTGGGTCACCCAAGGCCGTGAGATCGAAAACTACCTGCGGCCGGAGTTGCTGAAGGCGTACTTTACTGAGAAGTGCGGCCAATCAGTGGCCGTAGCGTACAATCGCAACACCCGTGTCGACCGGGCGATCGCTGCCGCAACAAAGGACACGGACGGTGCGAAGATCGACTACGCAGCAAAGAAGGTGGCCTACTCCCGCGAATTCTGCGAGCTGATGACCGAAGACGATCTCGACGTCCTCGACCTGCGGGACCGCCTCGATCAGGTCGTCAAGCTGATTCGCCAGTGGAACCACATGGCCACCGACGGCGCGGCACGGCTCGTAGGCCTTGCTGGACTCTGAATTCGGCATGCGGCAGATTTCGGCTGCGCTCAGGGCAGGCCGGGCCCGGGCGCTACATCGCGGGCGAGACGCCCGCACTACCCACTGCGTCCTCGGCCCGTTGGTCTCTCGCACTGGTGGGCAAGCCACCAGTGGCACCCGGCGGTTCCCGCCGTTGCAGTACTACGCTCCCGGGGCGGCGCCGCCGCTCGCCGCCGCGGCGCGACGCTGCTGCTCGACGCGATGAGCGGATGCAGCCGCGCCGGGCGACGTGCCCGTCGCCCCTTCCATCGCCAGCAGGACCGGGTGGTAGCCCATGCCCGGCAAGCCGTTCTCCCACAGGAGCTGCCCGCTGCGCTTGTCAAGGCAGTAGGCGTGCCCCGCGTGCCCCACGAACAGGTGTTGGCCCTTTATGACCACGGTAACCACACTCCCGCCGCCGTGCGGCAGCTTGGTGCGCCAGAGCTCCTCACCCGTGCGCGGATCGAGCGCGGCTACGTGTCGACTCGTACCGATGTAAAGAGGTGTGCGTCGCGCTGCCATGAGTGACTCCTCCAATCTCGACCCAAATCTAACCCCACCCCGCTATCCGTCAACCGCCGGCCAAATCCTCTGGTTCGCACCAGGGCCAAGAGATACGCTGTAAGCATGGCAGCTCGGCGTGAGAACCGCTTCATCGTCCGCTCGCCCACCGCGGCGTATCTCGATCCGACGGTGCGCCAGACGCTTGCTGGCCGGGTAACCGCAGCGCTCGATGAGCTGGCAAACTGCACCGCCTGCCCGCGCAACTGCCAGGTTAACCGCCTGGCAGACGAGACCGGCGTCTGCAACACCGGCCGGCACGCGCGCGTGTCTTCGGCTTCTCCGCACTTCGGGGAGGAGGACTGTCTGCGCGGGCGGCGCGGCTCGGGCACGATCTTCTTCTCGCTGTGCAACCTGCGCTGTGTCTTCTGCCAGAACTGGGACATCTCACAGCGGCCGTCGGGGCAACAGCTCGACGCCGACCGTCTGGCCGCGTTGATGCTCGATTTGCAGGAGCTGGGCTGCCACAACATCAACCTGGTCACGCCCGAGCACGTGGTGCCGCAGTGTGTCGAGGGGCTGGCGTTGGCGATCGAGCGCGGGCTGCGGTTGCCGGTCGTCTACAACACCAGCGGGTACGACGCCCTGTCGTCGCTCAAGCTGATGGACGGGCTGGTGGACATCTACATGCCCGATTTCAAGTACTGGTCGCCCCAGACGGCCAAACGCCTCTCCAACGCCGAGGACTATCCCGAGCGGGCACGCGAAGCGGTCCATGAGATGCACCGTCAGGTCGGTAACCTCTGCTTCACGCCGGACGGCGTCGCCTGCCGCGGCCTGCTGGTGCGACACCTGGTCATGCCGGGTTTGCTCAAGGAGACCCGGCAGATCTTCCAGTGGTTTGCCGAGAAGATCTCGCGCGACACGTTCGTCAACATCATGGCGCAGTACCGGCCCGCTTATAAGGTTGGCAGCGTGGCCGACACCGGCCCACAGGTCGGGACGATCCGCTATGAGGAGATTAACCGACGCCTCACCGCGGAAGAGCTCCAGGCCGCCTGCGATGCGGCCCAACAAGCCGGGCTGTGGCGATTCGACGAGCGCAGAGCCTGGCTGAGCATCTGACCGCCGCCAGCCACTCTGCGATTGTGATCGCGTGGCTCAATCGCTCCGAACAGTGCTATTGGCTGAGATAGACGGTGCGGGGCTGGATGACGGCCAACAGAGCTGGACGATTCTCTCGCCAGCACTGTGACCCGGACAGGTCGCGTGGCAACTCCAGTGTGATCGTCGGGATGCCCCGATCAATCCCCGCCCAGCTTCCGAAGCTGCCGGGGGTGGGGTAGCCCATACTGGCCCGGGGCGGGTAGCCGTTGAGCCGCGTCATTGCCGCTGCCAAGTCTTCCGCCGGGCCGTCGTAGTTGTTGCAGTGCTTCCCGCGTGGGATGGAGTGGATGGAAATGATGCAGTCTGGATCGAGCCTATCGACGGCCCGCATAATCGCGCGGGTCTCGGGCTCGCTCGCCGGTGTTGGACCATGTCCCCGGCCGTCTCCGTCAGCCCGTCGCCAGTTGCGGGTCGGGAAGTTGCGGTTCAGATCGACGCCTTGGGCGTTGCCGCGTCGGCGTTCGGCCAAACCGTCCGGGTTCGCCTCCGCGACAATGGCGACCCTGCGACCGCCGAGTACCTCAGGATAATTCCGCAGGTGCTCGATCAACCGACGTGCCACGCTCGCGCTGGTCGGCTCGTTGCCATGTATGCCGCCGAAGATGAAGACGGCGTCGTTACTGTGGCCGAAGACGTGCATGACCAGCGGCCGGCCCCGGACGGAGCGGCCGAGCTCGACGACGCGCACGCGGGCGAGCGCCACAGCGCTGGGCGACACCGAACGGAACAAGTGGTGAACCTGCGGTTCAGCACGGCGCGCGACCGGCGGGCGCCCCTCGTTGACGCGCGTGCAGCCCGTCGCCAGCAGAGGCGCAGCCGCGAATGCCAGGCAAACCCGTGCCAAGCCACGATAGCACTCGAATCGGTCCGATGAAACGCTGTGGGTGCGGAATGCCCTTGGCCACTCCATGCCGACTCCTGAGCGGTCATCCGTGACATCACGCGCCGGAGGGTGCGACGCGCCGGGAATCCCCCTCTATCCGTTCGAC
>JAUWXH010000400.1 GCA_030616465.1 Planctomycetota bacterium
TGCGGGCGAAGCGTTCAACCAGCTCGCGGACTTGCGGCGGTGCGGTGCTCACCATGCTCTCCCCATGGGCTATAGGGGAATCCGTGGACATTGTAGATCAAACTCTGGGCGCTGCCCAGCCGGCGCCGCGTGCCATGGGCAGGTCCCGACCAACGTCGGGATTTGCCCGTGCTTCTCCCCGAGCCCACTTGGTCCCTCTGTCCCTATGTCCCTCCGTCCCTCTCCGCCATTCGCCATTCTTAATTCTGAACTCGCTATTCGGCGCCAGCCGCCCCCAATCCCCACCAGTCCTCAGCAACTCGCCACTTTGCACTTTGAACTCTGCACTTCGATGCGTAGCATCGAACATGCACGCGCCCACGCTGAGCTTGCAGCTTACAGCTTACGGCTTGTGCCTACGCCCGCCAGCGTCCGATAACAAAGGTGCTCCAATAAGGGGGCGCGCAAAATCACCACGTTGGCCACCTTCCACCTCACAAGCCGCCGAGTGCGATATTATCGGGACACCCGACGAGCCGCGGGGTTCACCCCACGCGGTTCTGCGAAGGGAGGACGGTCAAACCGGGCCTTCGGGCCCCGAATAACGGCTCGTGGGCGCCGAATACCATCGCGCACGGTTCGCGGGCACGTGGAACGCTTGCGTTCCAGCCCGCTCCGCCAATTTGGAGGACCGCTATGCGGGATTTGATGGCTGAGATCGACTGGAACACGCTGTTACAGCAGCCGGACGCGCTTGGGATGCTGATCGGCCTGGGCTCTATGACCATCATCATTCTCGGCGTCACGATCGCCGTTCAGTGGCGGAAGGTACAACAGGCCAAGTACAACGCCGAGCTGAAAGAGCGGATGATCGAGCGTGGCTTCACGGCGGAAGAGATCGAGCGCGTCATCAACGCCGGTGCGGACCAAAAGCGCGTTGGCAAACGGGGTGCGCACGTCGTCGACGTATGCCTGCCCGGCCGGCAGGAACACGCCCGCCGCGAGCCGGTGAAAGATCCGATGAGCTGCTGATAGGCGCGGCCGGCGGCGCTGAGCCGAGCCGTCAGCTATCAGCCATCAGCCGGCAGTTCGGATCATTCACCACGGAGACCGCCGAGAGCGCGGAGGTGCCGGGCCGCTACAGTCTCCTTCGTCGCGGAGCCTGTCCTGAGCGCAGCCGAAGGGTCGCTTCCGCTCAATCCCGGGCGATGCAGTAGAGGTAATCGTGGCCGCGGAGGTAGAGCTCGTTGTCCACGATGGCCGGCGAGGCGTCGAAACGCTCCTCGAGTGAGTTCGTCGCCAGCACGCGGAACTCCGGCCCACGCGCGAGAACCAGCGTCGTGCCCTCCCGCCCGGCGATGTAAACGTGGTCGTGCGCCCCGACCGGCGACGCGAAGACCTCCCGCATGCCCTCCAGCCGCTGGCGGCCGTAGTGCTCCTTTCCGGTCTGGGCGTCGAAGCACGACAGGATCGCCTTATTGCCGGACAGGAAGTAGAGCGTGTCGCCGTACAACAACGGCGAAGGTACATACGGCGTGCCTTTGTCATGCTTCCAGACGACGGATTTGGAGCCGGTGATGTCGCCGCGGGCACCGTCGATGCGGATGGCCAGCAGGGCGCTGCCGCGAAACCCGCTGAGCGCGCACACGAGCCCGTGGCCGAACACGGGGGACGGGATCACGTTGCTGGTCATCCCGCCGCACTTCCAGATCACGTCGCCGCTGGCCAGGTCGTAGCCGCGGATGAAGTTGGTCGCGCTGGCGATGACCTGGGGGCCGCTGCCGGGGTCCACCACGATCGGCGTGGCCCACGATGTGATTTCGTCGCGCGCGACCCGCCAGCGCTGCTCGCCGGTTTGCTTGTCCAGCGCGACGATGAACGAATCGCCCTCGTGGTCCCAGTTGACCACGATCGTATCGCCGTAGAGCGTGGGCGAGCTGCCTTCGCCGAAGCTGGCCCGCGTGCGCATGTCGCCGAAGTCCTTCTGCCACAGCAGCTTGCCCTGCATGTCGAAGCAGTACAGGCCGCGCGAGCCGAAGTAGGCCAGGAAATGCTGGCCGTCGGTGACCGGCGAGTTGGAGGCGTACGTCGCGTTCTGGTGACCCCCCTCGTGCGGCAGCGCCTCGCAGATGGTGTGCTCCCAGACGACCTTGCCAGTCGCACGGTCGAGAGCCATAACGCGGAACTCGTAAAGGTTGGTCGGTTTCGGGCCGCCGCCCCAGTGACGCCCTCCGCGTCGGCCCTGACGCTCGGTCGGTTCGGCATCGGCCTGTTGATCGGCTGGGGCCGGTTTGTCGGTCTCAATCGCCGTCTGAATGTAGACGCGATCGCCCCAGACGATCGGCGTTGCCTTGCCGCGGCCCGGGATCTTGACCTTCCAGCGGATGTTTTTGGATTCGCTCCACTCGACGGGTGGATCGGCGTGCGGCGCGACGCCGGTCGCCTGCGGGCCGCGCCACTGCGGCCAGAATCTCTCAACGTCGTCGCCGGGCTCCGCTGCCCGCGACAGGGCCAACGACACACACGAACACGCGATAACCGCCACGATTCTCTTCATTGAGCTAACCCTTCAGTATGAGCCGCCGGCACCCCGTACCTTTCGCCGCGTCTGTTCCAATGGCCTTGGAAGGCGAGCAACGGCTGGCTACTCCGATGGCTGCCAGAGACCACCGGAGGGCCAAGCAGCGGCACAAGCCACGCAGTCGCCTAGACCCTCCACCTCCCGCGCCAGCGTAGCGGCGGCCGACCGGTTGGGCAAACCGCGTGCGACGAGCGCCAGGCCCGTCCTTGCGCGGGGATGACGGAAATCCCGCGTGGAGGGTGCTACCGCCGTCGAATATAGGGCCCGGGCTCCCCCCGGCAGGCGCGTCGCAGCGGCGTTCCGGCGCGATCGCGGCTATGGGCAGCCGTCGCCCCAGTTGGCGAGGAGGATGCCGAGGTCGGCCTGGTCGGTGTCGCCGTCGGCGTCACAGTCGCCGGGGCAGTTGCCGCCGGTGCAGCCCCAGTCGGCCAGCAGAATGCCGAGGTCGGCGAGGATGCAGCCGATGATGCCGAGACTCTGGTTGGCACCCCCCGCGACCGGCACGAAGTCCGCGTTCA
>JAUWXH010000534.1 GCA_030616465.1 Planctomycetota bacterium
GCTGACCGGGAAGCGTGACGTGTGCCCGCACGCTGTCGGTGTCGTACGGGTCGAGGCCATCGGTGGCGGCGGTGGCAGCGGTGTAATACGCCCGGAAATCCAGCAGGTAGTCCTGCACCGGGTGAACCAACGCCAACCGCAACCCCGTCCCAAGGATAAGCACCCACAGCAGGATCAGCCCTGGTGTGGTTTGGCGACGGTTCGTCAGGGCGTTTCCTTTCCGCGACATGAGAACGATTCCCGGCCCGTCCGGTCGGCCGCGATCGGCCTAGTCGATGCGCACGAATTGCGCGTAACGGGATGAGCCGCCACGACCGACGGTTCTATCGGAGAACCTTGACCGGTAGCTTGACGGGGCCGGCCCCACGGCGCGTGGCGCGGCAGCGGATACCTCAACCGTTTTCGGCCAGATTCCTCACTTCGTTCGGAATGACGTGCCGACAGAGACCTTTCACTTGGACACCGTCGTTTCGTAGCGTACACCGTCGGGGACCGGGACGGGGACGGCGACGGTGACGCCGTGGTCGCCGGCGGTGCGCGTCAGCGAGTCCACCGCGACGAACGCGGTGTAGGCGGACATGAGGCCGTATTCCAGGGCCGTGACCTTGACGAGCTGCGGCAGCTCATTGCTGTCGTCGTACGTCGCGCGGTCGTACAAGTCCGCGATTTTCATACGGGCCCAGACGACGGGCAGACCGGCGTGGGTGGCGTCCGCCTTCTGGCCGGTGGTGGGAACCGTGATTTCGCGCCGACCATCGGCGACGGTGCCGGTGATGCGGATTAGCTTACTCGGTGTGCCCTCAAAGCGGCCGGTCAGGATCACCGGGCGGCCGACGAATAGGTCGGGCAAGCGCTGCGGGAAGACTTCGGACACGTCGAGCCCGCCCCAGTCGATCGCCAGATCGATCATCGCCGGGTGGCTGATCCGCTCGAAGAACAGGTCGATCACCTCGGCCGCGCTGTCGTTGAGGCCGACGTACGCAACCACGCCGCAGCCGAGCTTGGCCATGCGTTCCAGCAGGTACCGGTTCGGCGACGAGCCAACGCCGAAGCTGAAGATACGCGTGTCGCCCAGGCGCTTGTGCACTTCGCCGAGAATCTCGCGCTCATTGCCGATGAAGCCGTCGGTCAGGAACGTGACCACGCGTAGCCGGCGGGCGTCATGCGGGAAGTCGAGCGCGGCCTTGATGCCGCGAATCATCATCGTGCCGCCGCCGCCGTGGAGAGATTTCACGTAGCGCAAGCCTCTGCGGATGTTGTCGGGCGTCGCCTCGATCGGCTTGGGGCCGAGCTGCGAAGCGTTGTTCGAGAAGCGGATGATCTGGAACGTGTCGTCCGGCTGCATGTGCCGCAAGGCCCGCTCGATGGCTGTCTTCGCCTGCGCGATCGGTTTGCCGCTCATGCTGCCCGAGCAATCGAGCACGAAGATCATCTCCATTGGCTTGCGCGGCAGCGCGCTCAGGTTATCCGGGGGGTAGACCATCAGCGTGAAATAGCCGCCGCGCTCGTCGCGGTGCGTGACGAACGCGGACTTGATCCGCTCGCCGGCGACCTTGTAGCGCAGCACGAAGTCCTTGTTCGGGATCGCGTCGTTCGGGTTGAGCTTGACTTCGGCTTGCGACGGCGATGGCTGGTGCACAGCGACCACGTGGTTGCGGCTTTGCACGTCTTCGATCGTCACGCCGGCGTCGATGTTGACCGTCAGCGCGACGTCGTGGCCGCTGCGCTCGTTGGGCTTGAGGTACTGCACTTCGGTCTTCTGCCCGGAGCGGCCCGGCTTGCCACGGCTGATCGCACCGACGCCGTCCGTAGAGCCCGGCGGGTTGAAGCGCGGGCCGACAACCATCGGGAAGACGAACTCGTACCAGCCGTCGGAATAGGCGAGCGTGTGGAAGTACTTGATGTTGATGTCGATCTGCTTGCCCGG
>JAUWXH010000382.1 GCA_030616465.1 Planctomycetota bacterium
GCTGCGGCCGACTTGCTGGCAAGGATAGCTTCGATGAGGTGACCCTTGCGCATTTTGTGGCGGCCGCTAATGTCGAACCCGGCGGCGATGTCGATGAGGTAGGCCACCTGCAAGCTGGTGAGGTAATCGAGGGTCAAGCCCTGTGCGGGCGCGTGTGGCTCCTTTGGAGCTTGAGCCGCGATGATGGTAGTGATGAGCTCCCGCTTGGTCATCGCAGACCGGCCAGGGATAGCCAGGATGCTCGCGACTGACGCCAAGGTGGGCTTCTTGTAGGTGGCCAGCTTGTCAGCTGACAGGTGGGTGCCTGCGAGCGCTTGCAGGTTGACGGTACCCTTGGGGCGTCGTGCCTTTCCCGCGAGCGTGACCGTCCGCGTGTCCTCCGGCCAGCGGATCACCTGGTCGCGGGTATGGTACTCGATCCGGTCCCCGACGATCCTGACACTGTAGGGCGTGTCGATGTCAAGCTCCCCCGCGTGCTCCTGGATCTCCCGCATAGAGTAGCGGGGCTCGCTTACCTGGTCGGTTCCTCCTCCCATGCGCCTAGCCCTCGACGAACGTGAGCACGAGCGTCGCGTCCTGGGCGGCCGTGCCCACGGCGCCGTCGTGGTCCAGCGAGACCTTGATGACGTCGCCGGCTTCGTCAAACCTGGGGAACTCGTCCCCCACAAAGTCGAGGCGCGTGCTCTCAACCGGCACCTCGGTGTCGCCGATGACACATGACTCCAAGTGCGCGTCGGGATCCGCGACGGTACCGATCTCGAGGAGGGCGTCAGAGTCATTCGAGGACCCGGCCGAGACGTGGACCAGCGTGCAGGGCGACGGGACGGCGAAAACGGCGGCAATATCCGCGGCGAGGGTGCCGGGGATGTGAAAACCAATCGTGAATTTGCGTAGCATGATGAGCCTCCTACGGACGTTTTTCAGTCCGCACTAGCCCGGGGGCCGGCCGTGCTGGCGCTTGCACACGGCGGGCGAGCCCGAGAAATGGAGCCGGCGCGAACGTGAGCGGAGCGCCCGCGCGTGGCTTCGTCGTTGCGGTCGAGCGCTACCTGGACCGCTCCGGTGTGGCTTCGCCAGCTGGCCTCAACCACCGCAGCGCTCGACCTACCTAATGGATTCCGGGTTAGGCGACGTTGCGCTTGCCGATGCCGCGGTACCCCGCGACACCGTAAGCCCAATAGTCGCGGACCTTGATGGGCAGGACGTCGTTCGAGAACATCAAGCCTGCGAGCGGGCTGGTCACTGCGAAAAGCTGCGGTGGCGGGTGGCGGCGGCCGCCTGGGCTGTCGGCGTAGGCCATCTGGATCACAGGCGCGACCAGCGGATCTGCGATATAGGCCCAATCGCCCGTGTCTGTGAACTCGGGGACCGCCAGGGGAATCGGCCGGGGATCGCCGGGCCGGGATGCCCCGTAGATGTTCACATCGGTAATCACACTGCCCGCGGCGGCGCCCGGTCGGCCTCCGGGTCCCATGCCATAGCCGAAATCGATCAGAGCGTCGTCGTACAGGTCGGCCGGCCCGAGCCAGAACTTGGGCCAGAGCATGGTGCGGGCTGCGCTGCCCAGCTCCGCCTGCTTGGCGCACTCGAGGCGGGCGGCCTTCCAGGCATCCCAGTCGTAGGCGGTAGTGGCCACGTTGCCGTGGTCGGCGTGGAACAGCGCGGTGGTGTCCTGCTCGAGGGTGGGGCCTACCCCGGCGTTCGCTGTGAAGATCCCCGCGATAGCTGCTGACCGCGTCTGCAGGGCAGCCACAGTCAACGCCCGCGGCACTGCCTGCATCCGCGCGATCTCCGAGTTCCGCAGCATCTTGAGGGTGATGCCCACGTAACCGCCGTACTTGGTGAACTCGTCGGACTCTTCGGAGTCCGCGACCTCCAGCTCAGTGTAGGCTGCGCCGTCCGCGACGACCGGCAGCGTGCCGATGCCCCCAAACTGGAGCCACTCCATGTCGTGCAGACTGCCGTCCGTCGGCTGCACCGTGACGATCTGCTCATACCACCGGTACGCCACGAGCAGGTCATAGAGCGGGACGATGACTTTGTTCATAGCGTTGATCGCGAGCCCAGGTAGGGTCACGGGACTGGCGGCCGCCAGGGCGACCGCGTCGGGATCGAAAACCCCCGTCCACTCCCCATCCCCGGTCAGGAGGTAGTACAGCCGCTCGGTGCGGCGCAGATCGGGCGGCGGGAGCTTGGCGCCGTCGACGCCGAACACCCAATCGAACGCGTCCTGCATCTGCTCGAGGCCCGTAGGGCCAAACCCGAGGCGCTCGTCGCGTGGAGCCTGGCCGCCGACGTCGATCACGCCGGGCTCGACGATAGCGGCGAGGTACGCCTGCTCAGCCTGCATGGCCGCTTCCAGAGCCGCTGGGGAGCTGTAACGGCCGGCCGCTAGACGGTCGCGGGCCACCTGCGGCAAGTCGCTAGCGTTGAGGATCACCGGCACGGCCGCAGAGCCGACAGCAGCCTCCCAATCCTCGGCCACGGCGATGACGTCCAGGGCCACGTTGTCGCCGACGCGCTGCGCACCAGTTCGTGGCACGGCGGCCGCTGCGTCCTCGTCGACCTCGGGCGGCGGCGCCGCCCCGGGGGTGCCCTGCGCACTGGTTGGTGCGATCACGATGCCAGCGCCGTCGCCGACGTTCTGGGTCGGCTGCTCATCAGGCGTGGCCAGTGTTTCCAGCTTCTTAGGCATGTTGAGACCTCCTTCACTGACTGGTGCGCTACGCGGGCCTCCCGCGCCTTGCGAGAGGGCCTGCTTGATCCGGCCGTCTGCGGCCGGTCCGAAAATGAAGTCGATCGATTCGATCCACAGGATCTTGTCGACCACTAGGGGTTGGGCGTCGTCCTCGCTGGGCTTCCAGCGGGGCCAAAAGACCATGGAGAGGCCGATGTTTGGAACAGCGTCGCCGTGCTCGGCGGCCGCCAGGGCTTCGTCGACGAGCTCGGAGATGAGCTCGCCGGCGACGTTGCCGAACACGCGGAGGGTGCCGTCGGCTGATTGGTCGAGCGGGTTGTAGGTGGCGTCGGCCAGGGTGACGGCTGCCAGGTCGCGGAGGGAATAGCCGGCAAACCAGCTGGGGTGGTCGATAAAGCAGCTCCTGGCGTTGAAAAGGCCCTCGTTGACCGCTTGCTGGATGGCCTCGGCGGGGATGATGAAGGCGCCGGGTCGGTTGCCTTTGGCTGTGATGCGGCCGGC
>JAUWXH010000497.1 GCA_030616465.1 Planctomycetota bacterium
CGTCCCGGCTACCCGTGAAGCGGTACGCCAGCCGCACCGCCCAGTCGCGATAACGCTCGTAGATTGCGACGAACGAAGCCACATCGCCGGCGTTTGCCGCCGCCACGAGCTCTTCATCGCTGCGCGAGTCCGGCGCGGACATGGCGGGTCCTCATGGCACGCGCGGTGCGTGGTCCCCGCTAACAGTTGGGACACGCGCTGGAGCCACGGCTGACGCAGCCGTAGCACACTTGAGGCCCTCGCTGTAGCCGGCCGGTCGGCTGTGTGAGCGCACGCGCTGCGCCCCCAGGGAACGTCCCTGAGCCGCGCTCACAGCTCGACGCCGAGCTGCATCGCCGCGGCGGCGGCGGTCTGATCGATGAGGGTGGCGATGGTCATGGGGCCCACGCCGCCGGGAACGGGGGTGATCAGCGAAGCCGGCTCAATGGCGCCCTCGAAATCCACGTCGCCGATGTTGCCGGGGTTATAGCCGGCGTCGATGACGACCGCGCCGGTTTTGATCCAGCCAGCCTGGACGAAGCGCGGTCGGCCGACGGCGGCGATCACAACATCTGCGCCGCGTACGACGGTCGGCAAGCTGCGCGTGCGCGAGTGACACAGTGTCACCGTCGCATGCCGGTTGATGAGCATCGACGCCATCGGCCGGCCCAGAATCGGGCTGCGACCGATCACTGCCGCGTAAGCCCCATCGAGCTCCACTTGGTACTCGTCGAGCAGGCGCATGATGCCGCGCGGCGTGCACGAGCAGAACGCCGGCATGCCCAGGATGACGCGCCCGAGCGTGCCCGAGGTCACGCCGTCCACGTCTTTCTCCAACGGGATCACCTCGAAGGCGGCCCGTTTGTCGACCGGCTTGGGGACCGGATGCTGAACCAGAATGCCGTGGACGGAAGCGTCGGCGGCAAGCTTGCTGATTTCAGCGATGAGCTGCTCGGTGGTAGTGCCCTGGGGCAATTCGATACTCAGCGGCCTCACGCTGGCCTCTTCGCAGCGTTTGCGCTTCATACGCGTGTAGGCGAGCGAGGCCGGATCGTCGCCGACCAGCACCGTCGCCAGGCAAGGCGCGACGCCGGTGGCGGTACGGATCTTTTGGACCTTGGCCGCGACATCTTCGAGGATGCGTTTCGCCAGTGCCCGGCCGTCCATGAGCTTGGCTTTGTTGATCGCGGGCATGTCTCAAGCATATAAAGATTTGTCCGCACTGTCACCTGATCTGCGTACTCGGCTATACCGCGCCCGGCCCACGGTGTGGGAAGGGCCTCCGTGCTTGTCCCAGTCCGGGGGTAACCCGCATGGGTACGGGGAGCGGTCTCTCCCGCGATCGCGGAACGCGTCACAAGGGGGCGCCCTCTCCTGGATTGACATGCCAAGTCACGCGGCCTAATGTAAGGTTCGGGGCTCGATGGGCGTATATTCATGCCGCGTGTTCCAGCAGAGAACTCAGGCCGGGCCACGAAGCTTCTCTACCACCTAATTCTTCTTCTGACGGTCTGGTACGTAGTGGTTTTTGTAGCAGTTGCCGGCCTTCGCCTCAACTACCCTTTCGAGCTCGAATGGATGGAGGGCGGCGCTGTTGATCACGTGAACCGCGTGCTGTCCGGCCAGAAACTCTACGTCAGCCCGTCACTGGAGTTCACACCCTTTATCTACACACCGGCCTACTTTTATATCTCAGCCATCGCCGCCAAGCTGCTGGGAGTCGGCTTCACGTCGCTCAGGCTTGTCTCTCTGCTCTCCGCCATCGGGTGCGGCGTCCTGATCTTCCGCATCGTCGTTCGCGAAACCAAGCAGAGGTATCCGGCGACCCTGGCGGTGGGCCTCTTCGCCGCTTCATATCCCATCAGCGGGGCATGGTATGACGTCGCGCGGGCCGACTCGCTTTTTCTACTGCTGACGCTAGGGACGGTCTATGTGATCCGGTTCAGTGCGTCCTGGCGCGGACACGTCCTCGCTGGACTGTTCATGTGCCTCGCCTTCTTGACCAAGCAACCCGCTCTGGTCGTAGGGCTGGCGATCGGAGTTTGTTGCGTGATCGACCATCCGCGCCGTTCGCTGGCGTACCTGGGCAGCGCTGTTCTCTCGATTGGTGGGAGTATTGTTTTACTGAACTACATTCACGAGGGGTGGTTCAGCTACTACGTTTTCAAACTGCCTTCGCAGCATCCGCTGCTTCCGGAGATGTTGGCGGGATACTGGACCCGGGACCTGATGGCGCCTTTGGC
>JAUWXH010000258.1 GCA_030616465.1 Planctomycetota bacterium
CCAGGAGCGAGGCGCCGCGGATGCGCAACTCACCGCCGCCGCGCCGCGTGGCATCGTCGCCCGCCTTTCCGCGCACAAAGACCCGCCCGTCGATCCGGCCGCGCCGCGGGTTCCCGTCCGAGCCCGGTCTGCGCAGGAACTGTTCCAGGCTCAGATCGTGCAGCGTCATGGACAGTTCGTACGCGCCGTTGGCGGGGTCGATGCGCGCCTGACCCACGACCTCTCCGTCGCACAGCCGCCCGCGAACGTCCTCAAGCCGCACCCAGCGCTCGCCGAAGTCGCGCGTCAGCGCGCCCTCCCAACGCTCGATGCTGCGGGCGGCCAGTTGCCCCCGATCGACCACGAATTCCGCCTTTAGCTCGACCCGCCCCTCGGGATCCACGCGGCACGTGCCGGATAGCTCGCCGTCGAAGTCCGTCAGCGGCAGGCCGAGGCGCAAGTCGGCGTGCTCGAAGAGAACCCGGCCGTCGATTTGCCAGCTACGATCGGCCGCGCCGCTCATGTGCACCCGGTCGAGCGTGGCGTTCACGCGGCCCGTGGGCCCCATGCGGCGCAGCAGATCAGCGAACGGGGTGGGCATCGCGCCGATGAGATTATCGCAGAACTCCAGACCGTGGGCCGCCACGCGGACGTCGGACCACGCACTCCCGGCTTCCCAACCGGCACGCCCGCTGACTTGAATCCCTCCGCTGTCGCCGTAGCTGGCGGTGGCCTGGTGCAACTCCAAGCCGTCCGCACGCAAGGTCAGATGGGCCTTCATCGCGTGCAGATCGAGCGGCAGAGGCTCGGGCTTCATACGTTCGGCTTCGAGGTGTATTTCCGCGGACAGGCCGGCCGGCCGCTCGTCCATCGTTTCAGATTCGAGACGCATCGACAGACTCCCCTCGCCGGCCAAACCCAACGCCTCGCGAACCCGCGCCCAACGACCGGGGACGACTCGCTGCAAGAGGCGTTCGATCCTCGTGTCCGCGGCGCGGAGGTCGAGCGTGATAGGCGTAGACAGTCCCACGCGGAGCGGCAACATGCCGGCCGCCTCGAGCCACGCGTCACCCCCTCTCGCGGCCAGCGAGATAATGCGTTGTTGCTGGCCGGACAGCGCGATCCACCCTTGGGTATGCTGCCAGGGCTGGGTTGGGTCGAAGCTGGTGAGCACGCCATCCCGCAAGTGCACCGCGTAGTGGCTGCCGGAAGCTGTTACGTCACCGTTGCCCCGCACCTGGCCCCAAATGTCGCCGACCCCCTGAAACTCGATGGCACCGATCGGCTCGTCCCGCGCGTCGTGGATTTCGCTGACGCGCTGCACCGGCACGCCGACCGCCTCCAGGTGAACGTCGGCCTGCGGCGGGCCGGCCTGATTGGCGGCATCCACCCTGCCCGCCAGCCGGAGCATCGCGTCACCGAAGTAACCGTGCAGGTCCCGCAGCGTGACCACGCCGTGAGCGATGCTGAACAGGCCGTCGGCGTGATCGAGCCGGCGATCGCCGGCAACCGACAGGCTCCCGCTCAACAGCCGCCCATCGACATGGACGTTGGTGTTGAGCGGGCCGGTGTCGGCCGATCCTTCGTCGCGATGGAGGGTGACGGATGCGTCGCACAGCCCGACCGGGTCGGCGGTGTCCCACAACCGCCGGTACCGCGCTGACAGCGCCGCGTATAGATCGCGGTCGAGCGCGACATTCTCGCCGCGGAACGTCAGATCAAACCCGCTCCACGACTTGGTAGTGTAGATTCGTCCGTCCGCCCGGACGCGCGCCGCCCCGTGTCGGCCGTGCAGGCCTTCCAGGTAAACGCTGCCGCCCAAGAACCGCACCCGCCCCCGGGCGTCCTCGATGCGGTAAGGGAACTCGACATATCGACAGGAAGCACCCAGCGGCTCGAGCTCACCTTCGATCTCGGTGTGCAGGGCGACTCGTCGAGGAGACGAACTCGTCGCTTCCGGCTTGCCGCGTATCGTCAGCCGCAGGTTGACCCGCCCCTGCGGATCGTATTTCGTGAGGAAGTTTCTGACCCCGGGCGGCAGACGCGGAGAACTCATAAAGGCTGGGTGTTCGTCGGCCGTCGGCAACGCGAGGCTCTCCACCTCCACCTGGGCCTCATACCGCCACAGGGAGAGTCGTTCGCCGCGCGCGGTGTCGGCTTGCGGTTTCGTCAAGGCGGAGACAAGCGCCGCCGCGTCCAGGCCATCGGCCGAGAGCGCCAGCCGTGCCGGAGCCCCGTTGATTCGGCCGGTGGCATTCAGCTCAACGCGAGCGCCGCGGTTCGATGATCGGAGGCGGGGAACCTCAAGCTTGTAGCTGAGCGTCGCGCGTGCGTCCGTGATTTGAAGGAAACGGTCTGCCGGCGCGACCTGTGCCGCCTGCTCCTCGACAGGCAACGAGAGTCTCAACCCGGCCAACTGCAACTGCGCTTCGTTGACGTCGCCCGCGACTATGCCGATCCGCTCGAGCCGAGTCCGGCCGGCGAGGTTCAGGTCGTCACAGGCCTGGCTCAGCCCATGAGGCAGCAGCAGCCGGGCAGTCTCCAGGTCCATCCAGTCGGCCGACGCGACCCATTCGCCCGTGTCCAGGCGGCGCATCTCCACCAGTGGAGTCGTGCCGGCGCCTTCCCGTAAGCCTTCCGCCGTGCCGGCTCCCGCCTTCCGCGTGACACGCAGCAGATAGGTCGGCGACCTGGAGGTGTCATCCGACGGTGCCTCCGGCTGCCCGGTCGCGTCAACGACCAGCCGCCGTAACAGGCGCAGTTGACCGTCCTCGACGGTCAGCAACTGCACGTCCGCCCCTTGGACGGTCAGGCGCGGGTAGCTCGCCGCGCTTGCCGGCTCGGCCGTTCCCTCTTTCGGCCGACGGCGGTTCCAGTTGGTCGCGCCACTGACCGGGTCGCGAACGACCGTGATCGCCGCACCACGCAGAGCGATGTCCGTCGGCCGAAATTCTCCCCACAACAGCATCGCCAAGCTGCAGCGCACCTGGGCCTGCGCCACGCGCAGCAGCGGGGGCAATCGCGGGACGCCTAGTTGCAGCGCTGCCGGAGACGCCTCCTGCAAGGCGACTTCCAGATCGAGCACTTCCAGACCGTGCCACGGCGAGAACGATAGCTCCCCGAGCTTGACGTCCGTGAATTCGAGTGCTGCGAAGGCGCGCGCGACCTGCGCGCGCAGCCGCGCCGGTCGCGTCGCGTAGTGATAGGCCCCGCCAATCAGTATCACGATGGCGGTAACCCCCAACAGCAGTCGTCGCCGCCAGGATCTTCGTCGCATTACTCCATTCTCTCATGCGGCCGCCCGATGGGAAAGAAGCGCCGCCCGTGATTAGAATGGCCGCCATGTTACGCTCCCAGACTCCCACGCGCTTCCGCCTGGACGAACGGGCCTGTGGGCTGCTCTTTCACCCCACCTGTTTGCCGGGCCCACACGGCATCGGCGACCTAGGCCCGGCCGCGTACCGCTTCGTGGACTTCCTGGTCGCCGCCAGGCAACGCTGGTGGCAGATGCTCCCACTCGGCCCCGTCGGCCCGGGCAACTCGCCGTACAGCTCGCCCTCGGCCTTCGCCGGCAGCCCGCTGTTGATCAGCCTCGAACGCCTCGTCGAGGAGCGTTTGCTGACGGCCGATGACCTCGAGCCGGCCCGCGGGTTCAGTGCCGAGCGAGTCCGCTACGGCCTGGTCACGCGCTATCGTACGGGACGCCTGCGGAGGGCATTCTCAGCTTTTCAGCGGCAAGGCGGCCACAAACGAGCAGCCTTCGAGCGCTTCTGCGTCGAGCAGCGCGAGTGGCTCGAGGACTACACCCTGTTCTGCGCCCTGCGGGGCGTCCAGCGCGGCGCCGCTTGGACAAGTTGGGAGCGTGACCTGCGTCTGCGCCGCACCGCCGCGCTCCGGCGTGCACGCCGAGAGCTACGTGAACAAATCGCCTACGAACGGTTCGTGCAGTACCTGTTCGCCCGCCAATGGTCGGCGTTAAAGGCCTTCTGCGTGCGTCGCGGCGTGGGTTTGATCGGCGACCTGCCCATCTTCGTCGCGCACGATAGCAGCGACGTCTGGGCCCACCGCGAGTTGTTTCTGCTGGACGCCGCCGGCCGACCGCAGGTGGTCTCCGGCGTGCCGCCGGACAAGTTCAGCCACACCGGCCAACTTTGGGGACACCCGCTGTATCGCTGGGAGAGGCACAAGGCGACGGGGTGGCGCTGGTGGCTGGCGCGTTTTGCTCACACGCTGGCGCAGTTTGACGCCGTCCGCATCGACCACTTCCTCGGTTTCAACCGCTGCTGGGCGGTCCCGGGCCGGGCGCGCACGGCCCGGCGCGGGCGCTGGCTGAAGAGCCCGGGGGCCGCACTGTTCTCCGCCGTCTCGAACACGCTGGGCCCCGTTCAGATCATCGCGGAGGACCTGGGGATCGTCACGCGCGAAGCCGTCGCTCTGCGCGACCGCTTCGGCTTCCCGGGCATGCGACTATTGCAG
>JAUWXH010000153.1 GCA_030616465.1 Planctomycetota bacterium
GGCAGCGGGTTGTCGATAACCACCTGCTCGATATTGTTGACATGGTCGGGTTGGGTGCGCACGGCGGGAGCCGACGGGTCATACCGGTCGAGCGTCCAGGGGAAATACTGCGTTCCCGAAGAATCGAAGACGCGCAGGTCCAGATCGTTGACCAGGGCCGGGTCTACGTTGGGGGTCCCGGGCACGTCGTCCCAAGCCAGCGTTACCTTCAACTCGACATCATCCGGGCCGGCGACGACCACCGCGGAGTAGATGGTGCCCTGATCAACCTCGGCCTCCAGGAAGTTACCGGCGCGCATGAGGTCCACCGCCGGCTGAATCCGCACCGACCCATAGCCATACTGATAGTCGGGACCGGCGTTGCCAAGATCCACCGCCGTATGGGCCAGCAGAGCTTTGAGCGTCGAGTTGCGGAAATCGGGCTCGCCGGGGAATTGGGCGCGGTAGTCCTGGAGCAACAGGGCTCCGAGGCCGCAGACGGTGGGCGAGGCCATCGAGGTGCCGCACTTCGTCGTGTAGCCCCCATCGCTCGCGCAGGAGGTTACGCCCAAGTCGTCATCGCTCTGGCAGCCGGGGGCGGCGAGATCGGGTTTGAGCCGGCCGTCGTCGGTGGGGCCCCAACTCGAGAAGTCCGTCATCGAATCGTCGTTGGAGTTCAGGGCAGCGACCGTGATATGGTTCTTGGCACCGGCCGGGGGAGCGATGCTGTAATAGTCGCCGTAACCCTCGTCGTCGCAGCGGTGGCTGGGGCGCTCGTTCCCGCCGGCCCAGACGATACGGAACGGCTGGCCTCCGCTGAGCGAGCCGCGCACGATGGCGTCGATGATACTCGCCGTTACACCGTAGTCGCCGTGCCACTCGCACGGGAAGAAGTTGCCCTCGACGTTACTGCCGATCGAGTTGTTGGCGATGTCGGCCGCGTAGACGTTGAGGGCCTCGCCGTAATCGGCTTCGAGGTCGCCGGGATCGGTATAGAGGAAGCCTTCGTGCAGACCACCTTCCTGCTCGAACCCGTAGGACTCGAGCAGCACGGCCGGGGCCATCCCACGATAGGTTCCCAGACTCGCGGCACCGTCGCCGCCGATCGTGCCGGCGACGTGTGTGGCGTGGTCGGACAGACCCGACGAATCGTGCACCGTCAGCCGGCCGCCGAAGTCCTGGTGCGAGGCCAACCCGAACCCGCCGTCGTAAACCATGACGGTCACGCCGGAGCCGTTCAGCCCGTAGGGCGGGTCCTGAACGATGTCGGCCCCGACGCGGGCGCGGTTGCCGTCGTTCAGCTCGGCGAACTTGGGCAGCGGCGGCTGAATCCACTGAACCGCGTCCTCATCAGCCAGAGCCGCGATGTTCGCGTACGGCAACTCAATCACCAGCCCATTGACCGTCCGCAGCTTCGAGACGATACGCGCCGCGCGCGCCAGGCACAGCCGCACACCTTGCGGATCCAACGCGACGTCCGAATGGAACAGCACATAGGCGGCAACGGTCGGGTTGTCGGCCGGGTCGTAATAGACTTCTCCGAGTTCCGCTTGCTCCCGGCCCGCGCCTTTGCGCACCGAAACAACCGACCACGCCGCTACCTCACCCCGTTCAAGCATCGGGTGCAGTTTCCAACTCCGCTGAATGGGCAGCGCGGCCCTGAGGGCGTCCACCTCGGCCAGTGCGGCGACATCCAGTCGTTTGCCCGCGAGGGAGGCGAAGAAAGCGTTGTCGCCGAGGTAACTCAGAAGCTCCAGGCCGCTTGTCTCTAAGCGGGCGCGAAGGCGACGGTCAGCCGGTTGATCAAACTGCACCACGAAGTGCCGATTGCCGCCGGCTGTGACGGTGTCAATCGTTGCCGCAATCTCGGCGCCGGCCTGACGGGTGGTCATGATCGGGCCCGAGCGCCACTGGATGATGCCCCGCGTCGCCGGATCGACTGCGGACTGTGCACTCTGATCCGCCACAGCCGGCGTTCGATCCGCCTGCTGTCCCCGAGCCGTTTGCGGAGCTACGGTCGCCGGCAAGAGTGCAACGACAAGCACCAACCCGGGACGGCACGTTCGGCGGGCGAGCAATGTACACACCTCATCCCTCATAGGTCACCCTCTCGGCCCGATCGCTTACGCCGTTCGCGTGCTCAGGCTTGCGGCACAACCGTCCAGACGGTCTGATCGATGCTGACTCTCCGGCTGACGGAGAGCAGGTTGGCCGGATCGCACCAACTGATCCGAGCGCGCATCTGCGTCGCCTCCGGCGTGATGAATCGGCTCGCATGCGGCGAGATCGTCACCTCCACCACGCCGTCCGCGCTGGCAGGCGCGGGCACGATGTGCCCGAATAGGTCGGGTACGTCAAAGTGGTGCCAAGCCCACGTATCCGACGCTGAGCAAACCCTTGCTGTGGGCTATGCCACTACGGGCACCCCTCGCCCCAGTGCGCCAGCAGGATGCCGAGGTCGGCGTGATCGGTATCGCCGTCACCGTCGCAATCGCCGGGACAGTCCCCGCCGGTGCAGTCCCAGTCGGCGAGCAAGATGCCCAGGTCTTCCTGATTGACGCAGCCGTCGCCGTTCAGGTCACCGGGGATCTCCTCCTCGCACACGAAAGCGACTAGCCGCACGTCGTCGATGTTCCAGCCGCAATACCGCCAGCCGACGTCGGTCGTGCCCATCGTCCAACGCAGGTACACGGTGGGCTGGTCGGCGGCCACGTCGGAGATGTCCACATCCATCTGGACCCAGTCGTAGTCGGCAACTTCACCGGTGTTCTGCCAGACCGTCGTCCAGTTGGTTCCGTTGTTGCTGACGCGGACATAAGCGTGGTCATAGATCGCCTGCTCAACGCCCAACCAGCGCCAGAACTTCAGGTGCACGTTGTACAGCTCGGTGCAATCAATGGCGGTGCTAGTCAGGTGGTACTCCGGCATGTAGTTGGGATAATCGCCCTGCAGGTTGTACCCGTATACGTTGCTGCCTGTATGGCCGCTCGTAGGATCGGGCCCACCGTGCTCGCCGCCGCCGCCGGTCGGCTGACCGAACGCCCACTGCGACTGGGTGGTCCATCCCGGGTCTGTGTCCAGATTCTCGGCAAAGGTAGTGATGAACTCGCCCACCGTGGCGGTGTATGTCTCATCCGGGGCGTCGGGGGGCATATACACCACGCCGCTTTCGGTGCCCTCGGCGCTGAAGTAGAACTCGGGCGTGTCGTCGCAATGAGCCGCTGGCAGCGTTGCCTGGTACATGTCTCCGCCCAGTGGTACGAATGGCACGGTCCAGAATGTGTCCCCGCTATAGCGGTAATGCAGCATCCCCGAGTCCTCCACGTAGTCCTCGTCGTTCGCCGTGATCTTCACGTCGATGAGAGTGGGCTCACCGGGAGTCAAGATGTGGGGCAACCCGTTCGGGAAGCTGATCCAAAGGCCTGAGCACATGCTCTGCGCCAACTGCACGGCCTCGTAGACGTCAAGCATGCCAAACCCGTAGTCGTTATCGTTGCCGTTTGGGCCCTGGTCATGAGCAGTGTCATAGAGGATCTGCAAGACCTCCTGGACAGTGAGATCGGGGCAGGCTTGACGGACCAACGCCACCGCGCCGTTCACGTGCGGCGAAGCCATCGAGGTGCCGCTGTAGGAGTCGTACCCGCCCGGCACCGAGGAGCGGACATTGACACCGGGGGCCGCCAGTTCGGGCTTGATGGCCGCCTCGCCGCCGGGCGTGCAATAGCTCGGCCCTCTTGACGAGAACCCCGCGATGGGCCAGGGCGGGTCGGGGTTCTGAGCGTCCACCGCCCCGACTGCGGACGTGCGGTACTCATCCGTGGCCCGGTCTGCCGGGCGACGCAGGGTGTCGCCGCCAGAGCCCTCGTTACCAGCCGAGAAGAGGATCACGATGCCCGCGGCTTCGCAGGCGTCAAGGTAGCCCCAGAACGACGGATCACAGGGGGAGTTAAACGGCGGAACGTTATGCCAACTGCCGATGCCCCACGAATTGGAGCACACCGCCGGCACGTCCCAGTTCGTCGAGGGATCCTCGTCGGGGTCAATCATCCACTGGAAGGCGAGAATCGCGTCCTGCACGGTCTGCCAGAGGCTGACGCGGTCGATCACCGCGGCGTGAATCCACTGGGCTCCCGGGGCCACGCCGATCTGATCGCCAGGCGCCCCGCCGCAAACTGAACCCATCGTATGCGTGCCATGCGAGCCGAAGGCCTGGGGGAAAGTGGTATACGTTACCGGGTCGAACCAGGCCCACTCGGGATGGCCGTCATAACGGGGGTCGGCCACGCCACGCCAGCGACTCGCCAGCGCGGGATGGTTCCCATCCACCCCCGTATCGAGGGTAGCGACCAGGATGCCTTCACCGGTGTAACCCATGGCCCAGACTTCGGGCGCCCGCACGGCGATCAGACCGGGTTCAGGCCCGCCGCCGCGTGTCCCGTCAGGCCCCCCGGTGGGCTCTGCGACCGGCTCGATCGTCTCGATGGGATAATTGAAATAGATCATCCCCACATCCGGACGGGCTGCGAGCTCCCCAATCACATCCTTCGTCGCATCCACACGGGTGCAGTTCGCCACCCAGAAAGGCTGGAATTCCTCGATGCGCCCGTCCTGCTGAAGCGCGTTGAGGTGCGCGAGCAAGTTGCCCTGCGTGGCTGCGGCCGTTTCTTGCAGCGCGCGGACGACGGTCTCGTGGCGCTCGCGCAACGTTACCCGTTGCGCGTCCATTTGGTCGGTGATGGCGTCCAGGTTCACCTGCTCACTCAGGAAGACCAGCACCGATACGGGTTGGCCCACGGGCGTCTCCGCCAGGATCCGCTCCAGATCGGGATCAATTGCGGCTGCCGCGGGCTCCTCCTTGGCCGATGCGGCCTTCTGGCCGGTGGCCGTCAGAGCGTGGGCCGCTGACTGGACCCTGACCGGGGCAGCCTGGTCCAGCGCATCCGGCTTTCGGCTCGCGTCCTGTCCGCGAACCGCTTGCAGGGCAGCGGTCAGGCAAACGAGTCCGACGACCGCCACCAATCCGTAGTGCCAAGTTCGCTTGGCAATGAGCGTACGCGTGGTGTCTGACATAGTTGACATCTCCTGTGAAACGATGAGGCCCCTTTTGCGCCGCACACTCCTCCGCCGGCAGCGGGCTGGATGTCGCCCTCCATCGGGTAACGGAATCGCGAACGCGGCGCTGCAAACTCTCTCTCGGCTCCGGCCGCGACATTCTGTCGCAATGGCCGCCGGAACTCCCCACGGCCCGCCCTGACTGCAGCCCTATATTAACGGATTACCCCGGCAAAACCAAGCACTGGCGACGCTTTTGGCAGCCACGGACCGCTCACGCCGAGCGCCGGCTTCGTCCGCGCAGAGAGACGCCCCGACAGCCTTACCTGTCGGGGCGTGGGGATTGTCCGATTTGGGCGTGTTCGGCGTTATCCGCAGCCCTCGCCCCAGTGCGCCAGCAGGATGCCGAGGTCAGCCTGGTCGGTGTCGCCGTCGTCGTCGCAGTCGCCGGGGCAATCGGCTCCAGTGCAGTTCCAGTCGGCGAGGAGGATGAGGAGGTCCGACTCGTCGACGCAGGCGTCGCCGTTGAGGTCACCGAGGGTGTAACCGATCAGGCCGAGACCGTGGTAGCTGCCCGCTGCAACCGCCACGAAGTCCGTGTTCGGCTCCGGCACGTCGCATTGGCCGTAGTTGTTCCGTCCCCACGCCACGATCGGGCCGTCGGCCTTCAGGCCCAGGCTCTGCCCGTCGCCCGCCGCGACCGCCACGAAGTCCTTGTTTGGCAGAGGCACGTTGCATTGGCCGTGGAAATTGTATCCCCACGCCACGATCGAGCCGTCGGCCTTCAGCCCGAGACTATGGTACCAGCCCCCCGCGAGCGCCACGAAGTCCGTGTTCGGCGCTGGCACGTCGCACGCCCCCCAGTAGTCGCTGCCCCACGCCACGATCGA
>JAUWXH010000189.1 GCA_030616465.1 Planctomycetota bacterium
CTACCGGCCTGCGCCCCTGCGGGGCGGGATGATGAGTCGGCACGCATACTATACACGGGTTGCGCTAAGCTCCACCCGCGGCCACGGACCTGCGCCCCTGCGGGGCAAGACACCGACCACCCTCCCGATTTCGTCACGCACCCGTGGAGGCCGGACGCGGCCGATCAGCCGTCCCGATGGGACTGGAGAGGTGGGCTTACGCACCTGGGGCACGAGCGTTTCACGCTGGGCTACGTTCATAGCGTCCCGGTGGGACGCCGGCTTCCCCGGAGCGCTCCGGGCGCCGTAGTGACACACGTCCGGATTATTCATGGTCGCGCTGAGTGAAGCGAAGGGTCGCGTGTCGGATCGGGGGAGACCTCCGCGGCGGGTAGCGAGATTCTTCGGTCGCTCCGCTCCCTCAGAATGACAGCGTGTCGCGCAGGCGCGCCAGGCGAGTCTTCACTCGACAGATGCTCGGGACGACATTTCGCTGGTCGGCAAGTAATCCGGTCTGGCAGGGTGGCTTACGCGAGCAGCTTGAGGACGAGCTCGGCGTTTTGGTTGGCGATCTTGAGGACGCGCGCGCTGGCGGCGGTCAGCACCTGCGAGCGGGCCAGGTTGCTGGTTTCCACGGCGAAGTCGGCGTCCACGATGCGGCTGTGGGCGGCGGTCAGGTTCTCGCGCTGCACCGCGAGCGAGCTCTGGCGCGTCTGCACTGTGTACTTCTGATAGGCACCGATTGTCCCACGTGCCTCGACAAACGCAGTCGCGGCATCAGTGATCACGGCCTGGGCCGCTTCAGAGTTGCCGCTGTACAGGTCGTTCGCGCCGCCGCTGGCCAGTGTCGCGACCGCGTTGGCCGCGTTCCGCAACTCCTCGGCCAAGGCCTCGTTGCCGCCGTCGGGCAGATTGATCCCGTCCAGGCTGGAGATCGTGTTCTGGGCGAAGCGCTGGATGCCCGCCACCAGACTGTCGATCTGAATCTGGTTCGCCTCGATCTCCGCATCGCTCATCCCGCCGGTGTTCGCGCCGGCGACCGTCAGGCGGCGGAGCTCGGTCATCATGCCGGACAGCTCGGCGGCGTGGCCGTCGGCGATGTTGGCGTTGGCGTCGGTTCGCTCGAGCGCGCGGCTCTCGGCCTCCAACGCAGCGAGCGCCCCTTCCAGTTGTGTGGCCGCGATCAGCCCGGCCGGATCGTCCTTGCCGGAGTTGATCCGCCGACCGGTCGCCAGGCGCAGCAAGACCCGGTCCTGCTCATTCAGGTTCTTCTTGAACTGCACCTCAAGCGGAAAGGTAGAGACGCGGCCAATCATACTGGGAGCTTCGGATTCATTCATGGCCCGGTCAAGCTAATCACCTGGTCCGCTGAGAATTGAAGGGCGAGCGGGTTGCGGGCAGGTGGTCGCGTCCGGTATTCGCGCGCGTTATCGGAGCACGGCCGCGCGGCCGTCGGCAACCCGCTGGGCATGCTTAGCGGCGGCGTGAGGCCAAGGTGACCGCAGTGCCGAGGGCCATAAGCACGAGTGTGGCAGGTTCGGGGAGGTCTGGGGCGGAGCCGTCGCCGGGTGAGCCGCCATCGATTCCAACGTCCAAGCGGGCGGCCAGAAGCGGGTCGGCAGCGGCAACGCTGAAAGGCGACGGCGGGCCGACCAGCTCGCCGGCGCCCAGGCTGAGGCCGGCAACGATACCTGCCGTTTGCCCGTAGAGCTGTTCCTGAATGGCGTCGGTGATGCGATCAATGGGCGACTTGGGGAAGACGCCCTCGAGTCCGGTGGTGTCCATGCCGAAGGAGGCCAACAACGCCACGGCCACGTCGAAGAAGAGATTCCCTTCCACGTTGATCGGGCCGAGGTCGAAGTTGGTGTCGAGATCATCGGCACTCACGAGCATGCCGTCGATCACGACCTGCGAGCCGGTGTTGGTGAAGTTTGCGAACACGGTGTAAAAGCCGAGCTGGTTAACCTCCCATTGCTGAGCGACATTCAGCGTGCCGAGCACCTGGATGTCCTGAGCGCCGGTCTTGAGGCGAGTGGCGTAGAACAGATTGTTGGCGAACACGTCGGCGTTCCCGACCAACCCGCCCCGACTCGTATACGCCAGCGTTGCGGCGAGTGTGCCGTCCAATTGCACCTCGAACGCTCCCAGATCGAGGATCTCCGGGCGGCCAGTGCTGTCCGTACCGAAGCGCCGATTGAACTCCAGGGTGTAACCGCGGCCGACGCGATCGGGGACGATGCGCAGCCGTCCCAGCCGGTTCCCGTTGCTCCGCGATCCGTCGGGACCGAAGAGAAGCGGCGAGCCGCTGGGGGTAGACAGCAGCTCAAGGCCGCGATAGAGGTCCCCATAGAGATCGGCAGCGGCCGGGGACACGGTCAAGAGCAGGCCCACAATCAGCGACCAGAATAGCATACGCGTCACGACGAATCCTCCGGGCTGCCAGCGGGCAGCCTTGGCACGCCCGCACACAGGATAGGGGAAAGCCCGGCTGCTTGCAAGAGCCAGCGCGGCCCCTTGCTCTTATCGGAGTTCGGGCGCGGTCGCTTCAGGTACGGGGAGGGCGGCAGAAGCCCTTGCGCGGCCAGGCCGACGGGGTCCGCCCCGGCTCGACTCGCGTGACCGATAAATCCGGTTATAATGACGCCGGTTTCCACAAAGCTCAGTCGGTGTCGCTCACTCAGAGAATGCTCATCCGCTAACGCGGATTGCCGAATGTGGTCCTAACATGGCGTCTCCGCGTGCCTGGTCGGTCATGAAGCGAGATTGGCGAACGATTGCCGCAGGCATCCTCACATCAGCGGTGGCGGCGTGGGTTTGCTCCGGGCAGCAGCCCTCGTCACAAGCCGCCACGCGCGCCGTCCAGGCCGATCCGCAGCGTCTGAACGATCTGATGGCCGTGATCGAAGGCCAGAATTCCGCGCAAGCCCGGCGAACAGGCGCGCGCGAATTGCTTCGCCAAGGCTGGCCGGAGACGCCGGAGCGACTGGCGGCCGTGTTGCGGGGTTCGGACCCGGCGGCGAAGGCTGCGGTGGCGTTGGCGCTGTCCGACCTTCCGCAGTTCCTGGAGGAGAGCTATCTCGAGCCCCTGCTCGGCATGTTGGGCGACCCGGAGCATGAGGTGCACCAGGCCGCCGGCCAGGCGCTGGCCGCGTATCGCAACGGCGGGGTGACGCCGCGCCTGCGCGCGCTGATGTTGGACGAGCAACAGCCGCTGCGGGCCCGCCTGGCGGCAATCGAGGCGCTCGGTGTGATGACCGGGCGGGAAGCGATCGCCGCCCTGGCCGAGGGGCTGGCCGACTCACGCGGCCCGATCTGCAAACCAGCCCTGGCCGCGCTCGAGCAAGCGACCGCCTTGGATTTCGAGGGTGACGTCGAGGCCGCCCGTGCCTGGTGGCAGCAGAACCGCGACGTGCCGCTGGTCGAATGGCAACGTGTGCAGCTCGAACGGCTGGCAGCCCAGAACCGGGCGCGCACGCAGCGCGAGCAGACACTCGAGCTTCGTCTGGCCAAGGCGTTGCGCGATGCGTACTTCCGGACGCCGGAGACGGAACATTCGGCTCTGCTGAGCAGCTACCTGGGTGACACTTTGGCAGCAGTGCGGCTGCTGGGGCTGGAGCTGGTGCAGTCGCATCAGGCTGAAGGTAAGACGTTACCGGAGGAGATCGCCGCTGAGGTCCGCAAGTTGCTGGCCGACCGGGAGTGGGCGGTTCGGGCCGCCGCCGTCCAGACCGTCTCGAGTTTCCGCGACGCGGCCGACGCCGAACGGTTCGACCAGATGCTGGCGTCCGAACGAAACGACGTTGTCCGCCAGGCGCTGGTCAACGGGCTGGGGTACGTCGGGTCGGCATCGGCGGCGAGCCAGTTGTTGCGTCTGCTGGACGAGCCGGAGGCACCGTGCGCAAACGAAGCGGTGACGGCGTTGGGTCGGCTGGCCGAGCGCGGCGTGCTCGATCCACCGCTCCGCGGGACGGCCGCCTCCGCACTTTTGGCGAAGTTCCGCGCGAGCAAGCGCGCGCAGATTGCCCTGCGTGCGCGGCTGCTGTGGGCGATGAGCCGCGTGGGTGATCCGCGTTGCGGGCGGGTGTTCGTGGAGGCATTGGATACGCACGAGGCGGTCACGGTTCGACAGGCGGCGGTTCAGGGGATCGCCCTGTTGGCCGACCCGCCGGCGCCGCCCGCCGGTGAGGAACCCACCGAGCCCACCTCGACACCTGCCGGGCACGAGCCGGAGGCAATCCTGACTCGCGAAGCCCTGGCGGACGCGCTGCTGCCGGCAACACGCGACCCGGACGTGGGTGTGCGCAAGACGGCGGTGGAAGCGCTGGCCGGGTTGGCGACCAGCGACGCCCACCTCCAAGCACTGTGCGGGCATTTGCCCGCCGACCAGGAGTCCGACGAGTCCGTCCGCGAGCTTGCCTGGCGTGGGATGTTGCGTGTGTTGGCGAACCGTCCGGCCGAGCAGGTGGAGAGCTGGATCGCACGGCTGCCGGAAAACGGAAACCTCAAGGCCCGGCGCGAGCTCGAACTGCTTCAGATTGCTGAGGAAACACTTTCGGCCCAACCAGAGCTGCGGGGAGAGCTGGGGCGTGTTCGGGCGCGGATGGCTGCCCAGCGGGTGGCTTTGGAGCAGCCGGATGACGCGCTGGCGGCGTATTTGAAGGCGCTGGAGGATCTTCACGCCGCCGGCTCGCCGGAGGTCCCGCGCGTCGCCGTCGAGCTCCTGCGCTTCGCGCTGGTGAACGATCGCTACAACGAGCAGGTGGTGGCGGCGTTGGCCGCAGGGAACCCGCCGCTGGGCGGCAAGGAACTCTGGGAGGGGATTCGGGCCGAGATCGAGCAGCGCGTAAAGCCGGATACCGTGGACGAGGCGATCGCCATGCTGGTGACCCTGCAAGAGCGCCCGCCCAGCTCGATGCCGGCCGACGTCGCGCAAGCGATCGCACAACTCTTGCAGCGGGCACGCGACCTCAAGGCCAAACCGCCGACGCCGACCTCGCAGCCCGACTCGGCACCGGCAAACGAGGGCGGTTAAGCAGCCGCGGGCTTCAAACCGCGCGGCCCCGCGCAGGCTGAAGCCTGCGGCTCGTAACGGATCCGACGCGGGCTATTCCGGCCGCTTCGAGAGAAACCCTACGCTGGAAGCGAGGCAGCGCTGGCGGAATTGCTGGCGCGCGGCTTCGTCGCGCTCGTCCTCGGCGTGCAGGTCCTCGAGATTGGCGTTGC
>JAUWXH010000170.1 GCA_030616465.1 Planctomycetota bacterium
CGACCGTTGAATTGCCAGGGGACGCCCGCATCCACCGGCGTAATACACTGCGGGCCCGGTCGGCCGATAAAAACGCACCGGGGGCAGGCCGGCACGATCTTCCTGAAACCGGTTTCGGGGCCGGGGGCGCCCCGCCATTGCCCGATCGCGGCCGGGGCGGCATAATCGTGGCTGATGCCACCTAAGACGAAGTCCCAGACTCCGGCCCAGGCCAAGCTCGACCAGCTCTTGGCGGAAATCCGCGAGCGCGAGGCGGTGATCCGTCAGGGCGGCGGCAAGCGCGGGATTGACCGGCAGCACAAGCACGGCCGGCTGACCGCGCGCGAACGACTCGAATTGCTGTGCGACCGTGACCACGCCGAGCCGTTCTTCGAGCTCGGCCTATGGGCGGCCGAGGGCATGTACGAGGATGCTGGGGGTGTGCCCGCGGCCGGCGTCGTCGTCGGGCTCGCCCGCATCTGCGGCCGTCTCTGCATCGTGGTCGCCAACGACGCCACCGTCAAAGCCGGAGCGTTCTTCCCCGCCACCTGCAAGAAGGTCATCCGCGCCCAGCGCTGGTGCATGGACAACAAGCTCCCGATCATCTACCTGGTCGATTCGGCCGGCGTCTTCCTGCCCATGCAGGACGAGATCTTCCCCGATGAGGACGACTTCGGCCGCATCTTCCGCCACAACGCCGTCATCAGCGCCATGGGGATCCCGCAGTTCTCCGCGATCATGGGCAACTGCGTGGCCGGCGGCGGCTACCTGCCGGTCATGTGCGACAAGCTGCTGATGACCGAAGGCTCGGGGCTATATCTGGCCGGGCCCGCCCTGGTCAAAGCTGCCATCGGCCAGAAGGTCAGCCACGAGGACCTCGGCGGGGCCAAAATGCACGCCTCGATCAGCGGCACCATCGACTATCGCGAGGTCAACGAAGAGCTGTGCATCGAGCGGCTGCGCCGGCTGATCGGTACGCTCGGCGTCCCGCCGACTTGCCCGTTTGATCGCGGCACCCCGGTCGAGCCGAAGCAGCCGGCAGAGAACATCTATGACCCGGTGGCGCACGGGAAGCGCGGCGAGTACGACATCCGCGATCTGCTCGCGCACCTGCTGGATGCCGACACGTTCGACGAGTACAAGGCCGAATACGGGCAGTCGCTGGTCTGCGGGTGGGGGCGGCTGAACGGCTGGGCGGTCGGCGTCGTCACCAACCAGAAAAAGCAGGTCAGACCGGCCCGCGGCCCGATCCAGTTCCCCTCGGTCATCTACACCGACAGTGCCGACAAGGCCGCCCGCTTCATCCTCGATTGCAGCCAGCTCAAGACGCCCATCATCTTCATCCAGGATGTCAACGGCTTTATGGTCGGCCGCGATTCGGAGGAGGAGGGCATCATCCGCAGCGGCGCGAAGATGGTCAACGCGGTGAGCAACACGGTCGTCCCCAAGCTGACCGTGATTACCGGCGGCAGCTTCGGGGCCGGCAATTACGCCCTGTGCGGCAAGGCCTACGACCCGCGTTTCATCTTCGCCTGGCCCACTGCGAGGTACGCCGTCATGGGCGGCTACCAGGCCGCCACCACGCTGCTGCAACTGGAGATCGCCAACCTTAAGAAGAAGGGGCATGAGCCGGACGAGGCGGAGATGAAGGATTTGCACCGGCGGATCAGCGAGACCTACGAGCAGCGCACGGACATCCGCTACGGCGCCGCCCGCGGCTGGGTGGACGCGATCATCGCCCCGGCCGACACGCGCAAGGTCCTGGCCCTGGCCCTGGAAGCCGTCTCCCACGTCGGCGAACTCCCGCCGCTAAGAACCGGCGTGTTCCAGGTATGATGCGCCCGTTTCGCTGGAGGCTCGCGTGACAGTCTACCTGGACATCTGCTGTCTCAAGCGGCCTTTTGATGACCAAAGCCAGGCGCGAATCGCCCTGGAGACAGCGGCAGTATTCTCGATCCTGCGGGCCGTAGCAACCGGCCGGATCAAAGCCCTCCGATCACTCGCCCACGAGCTCGAAAACTCCCGGAATCCGGACGTCCGACGGGCAGTGGCGGTCAAATCCTGGCTGGATTCGCTCAACCCGCTTGAACGAACACCGCCGAAGGTCATTGACGATCTGAAGCGGTTTGCGCCGTGCGGGATCGGCTTGATGGACGCCTTCCATCTGGCTTGGGCTGAGTATCTGGGTGCGGATGTACTGGTGACGACGGACGAGCGTTTTCTTGGCGCTGTCCGGCGGCTCGGCGGTACAATGAGGTGTCGTGTGTTGGACCCGATCATGCTCGTTCGGGAGCTCGAGATATGAGTACGATCACGAACCCCGCGGAACTGCGCCGACGTGGCCTGGAACTCCTCGTGCGCGAACTGGGCTATGTCGATGCCATGCGCTTTCTGCATCAGTACGAGACTGGGTCAGGCGACTACACGCGCGACCGCGATCAGTTTCTGCCGGCCGGGAGTCCGGACAAGCTCGTGAAGGAAGCCGACAAGCTCGTCCCCGAACGTCAATCGGACCAGGGCGCGCCGGGATGATCGGCGCCGGACGCCTGCGCACGCGCGGGCGGCGTGCGCGAGGAATCGACTATGGCACCGCCTGTGGCTGGGTGGACGCGATCATCGCTCCGGCCGACACGCGCAAGGTCCTGGCCCTGGCCCTGGAAGCCGTCTCCCACGTCGGCGAGCTCCCGCCGCTGAAGACCGGCGTGTTTCAGGTGTAGGAATCGTCGCGCCCCGGGATTGATGCGCCGGATAATGGAGTCCGATGGGATATGGCTCGAAGGCACAGTCTGGCCGGATTGGCGAGGTGACACGGGCTTTCCTGCGCGTGCATCATGACTGCGGGGATCAGCGAATCGTCGCCGTGTACCTTTACGGCAGCGTTCTGGGGCCGCGGCATCGCCCGGATAGCGACCGGGATATCGCCATTCTTGACCGCGCGGGGGATCCTCTCGATTGGAGTGCCCAGTCACAGCTTATGGACAGGCTGGAGCGTGAGACCGGTCAGCCGGTAGATTTGCGCATGCTGCGCGAGGGCACGGTCAGCTACCAAGCACATGTGCTGGCAACTGGTAGGCGAATCTGGACGGGGGATGAGTGCGCTGCGCGTGTCTATGCTGAGGAGGTCCGTTCAGCGGCCGAGGGCCGGCGCAGTACGGACACTGCTGAATGGGTGGCGACGCTGAGCAAGCTGGCTGGAAGGGCCGGTCAATGAACCGGGAGTACCTGCTCGAACAGTCCGGTTGGTCGAAGACTAGATCGGTCGGGCGCACTCACTGGCCGGGCCGGGGACGCGAGGCGTTTCTCGCGGACAAGATCGCCATCGACGCGGCGGTGCGTGAGCTCACCGTGCTCTTCGAGACCTCACACAACATTGCCAAACACGTGATTGCGTCATTTGGCTGGCGTGAAGCGAACAGCAAGGCAGAGGCGTTTGAGATCCTGGCCGAACAGGCGGTGCTCTCGAGCGAACTGTGTGATGCCTTTCGTCAGGCATCGCGTTTCCGCAACTTGGTGACCTACCAGACTGCGATGGTGCTCGACGACGTGGTGTACGGAATCCTGAAGGACCGCGTCGGGGACTTCGAGACGTTCGTTGCCCAGGTCGGGGCTTGGCTCGCACGAAGGAAGGCGAACGCCGGGGGGCACTCTGAAACGCCAGCGTAGCTCGCTCGGCGCGTGGCACGTTCCTGCGAACCAGGGCCGTGGAATGTCTCTATTCCGTCACACTGCCCGCTCGCCCCAGACAGTGCCACCCCATTGCGGAACTGGGAGTGTTGAGCACTGCGTGACGCCTACGCTTCCACCCGCCGGGCGGTTTTGATCAGCGGCGGATCGAGCGGCTGGGAGTTTTCGCCGCCCATTTCGGCGTTGGGCTGCGTGGGCACGTCCTTGATGCGATCGACGACGTCCATCCCGGCGACCACCTTCCCGAAGGCACAGTAACCCCAGCCGTCGTGGGCCGGGTGGTCGAGCATGGCGTTGTCGGCGACGTTGATGAAGAACTGGGACGTGGCCGAGTGCGGCTCGCCGGTGCGGGCCATCGCGATGGTGCCGCGCGCGTTCTTGAGCCCCTGGGCGGCCTCGTTCTCGACCGGGGCGCGCAAGCCCTTCCTCTTGGCCTCGTTGGGCGCGGCATATCCGCCACCCTGGATCATGAACGTGGGGATGGTGCGGTGGAAGATCGTTTGGTCAAAGAAGCCATCGTCCACGTATTGCAGGAAGTTCCGCACGGTGGCCGGCGCCTTGTCCTCCTCCAGTTCAATGACGATCTTGCCCCAGGGCTCGTCGCCTTGGGCGACGTCGAGTTCGATACGCGGTAGAGCCATCAAAAAACACTCCTCAAAAGTGACCAGTCCTGGTTATCGCGGCTGCGGTGTAGCGCCGCTGAGGGTTTCAAAGTAGTCATCCGGTAAGGAAGTTGGCCGACCGTCGCGGCCTACGAGCACCAGCGTCGAGCTCGCTTCGGCCAATAACTGCCCGTCGCGTGCCAGCTTGTAACGATGATCGACCCGTACGCGGGTCAGCTTCTCGGTCGTCGTGGTCAGCGTGAGCAGGTCGTCATAGCGGGCGGGCGCCCTGAAGCGGCATTCGAGCCGGGCGACCACGTAGAAAATCCCGCGCTGCTCCATGTCGCGGTAGCGCAATCCGTTTCGCCGCAACAGCTCAGTACGCCCCTCTTCAAAGTAAATGAAGTAGCGCGCGTGGTGCAGGAAGCCCATCGCGTCGGTTTCGGAGTACCGCACGCGGATCTGGATGTCGCAGCTCGCAGCCGGTTCCGGCACGCTTGAGAGTCCCGTCGTCGAGCGAGGTCGGCCCACGGGGCGATTATAGCGGCTGGCAGAAGTCCGGACAGGACTCTCGAGCGGCGCGACGTGGTGGCTTGTTCGGCCGGGGACTGCGGCATATAACCGACACCCGCAGCGAATCGTGGCGGGAGTACAGCGATGACCAACGCCGAGGTCGCCCGGGTTTTCAGCGAAATCGGCGACATCCTGGAGATCCAGGGCGCGGACGCGTTTCGCATCAACTCGTACCGGCGGGTGGCCCGCACGATCGCCGACCTGCCGACCGATATCGGCGAGGTCGCCGCCCGCGGGGAGCTGACTTCGCTGCCGGGCGTCGGAAAGTCGTCCGCCCAGAAGATTCAGGAACTACTCGAGACCGGCAAGCTGCGGCTACGCGAGCAGCTCACACGCGAGGTCCCGGATTCGCTGCTGCGACTGCTCAACATCCCCGGCATGGGGCCGAAGAAGGTGGCGCTACTGTGGAAAGAACGTGGCGTCGCGTCGCTGGCGGATCTGAAAGCGGCCATCGGCACGGGCGGGCTCGAAGGGCTCAAGGGGCTCGGGCAGAAAAGCGTCGAGCAGATCGCCCAGGGTATCGAGTTTCTTGAACGCAGCGCCGGCCGAACGCGCCTGGGCGACGCCTGGCCGCTCGCCCAGATGCTGCGGCAGGCCGTGGCGGAAATGAAGGGCGTCACGCGGGCGGAGCACGCCGGCTCGCTACGGCGGGGGCGTGAGACGGTCGGCGACCTCGACCTGCTCTGCGTCGCCAAAGACGGGGCGCGGGCTGTCAAGCAGTTCACCGAGTTGCCCGGCGTCAGACAGATCATGGCCGCCGGCAAGACCAAGGGCTCGGCGCTGGTCGAGCACGCGGGCGGACAAACCATTCAGGTAGACTTGCGCGTTGTGCCGCGCGAATCGTTCGGGGCCGCCT
>JAUWXH010000531.1 GCA_030616465.1 Planctomycetota bacterium
GTCACGCCGAACGACCGGACCTGTCCAACACGCAGATGATGCTCGAAGCCCTGCGCGACAGCGGGCTGCCGAAGGACGACCCGACCTACAAGAAAGCCCTGGTGTTCATCCAGCGCTGCCAGATGCTCGGCGAAAGCAACGATCAACCGTTCGCGAAAGGCTCGACGGACGGGGGTTTCATCTACACGCCGGCCAACGGCGGCCAGAGCAAGGCCGGTGAGCACGAAGTCAATGGGCGGACCGAGCTGCGCAGTTACGGGACGATGACGTATGCCGGCTTCAAGAGCATGTTGTACGCGGGTCTGAGCCGTGACGATCGCCGGGTCGTGGCGGCACTGGAGTGGATCAAGCGCTATTGGACGCTGGACCACAACCCCAACATGCCGCACAGGCAGTCACGCCAGGGCGTCTATTATTACTACCACGTGTTCGCCCGGGCGTTGGCGGCGTGGGGCGAAGACGCCGTCACCGACCATGCCGGCCGCAAGCACAACTGGCGTGCGGAGCTCGTCGAGAAACTGGCCGGCCTGCAACGGCGCGACGGGAGCTGGGTCAACGAGGCCGACCGCTGGATGGAAGACCGACCGGCCCTGACCACCGCGTATGCCTTGCTCGCGCTCCAGGCGGCGTATCCACAGCAATGAGCCCGGTTTGCATCCGCTGGGCCCGGGTTTTTTGGACAGCCTGCCGCATGATATTGAATAGTGTCTCTGTCGCCCCGGGGAAACACTATGCAAAGGCCGGCAGACGTCAAGACGCTCGCATCCGATAACTGGGCCAACCCGCACCGGACGCCGGGATACGTCTGGACCTTCCGCGTGTTCCTGTATGCCGCGTTGGGCCTGGCGATCTGCTTCGGCGGCCCGATCACGCGGGCGGCAGCGGGGTTCGCACTGTTCTTCGGGATCCTTGCCGACTGGGACGGAGCCGCCCGCCATGTGTTCCGCTTGGCAGGTCTGGCGTTGGCGGTTTGCTTCTCGCCGGTGCTCGGCATCCCGCTGGGCAACTGGCTGGGGCCGAAGCTCGGGACGCCGCCCCTGGTCGGCCAGGGAATCGGCATCACCCTGGCCGGCTTGGGTATCATGTTCGCCACCGGCGTCTTGGGACGCAGGGTGGCCGCCTTCGTTCGGCGACTCAAGGCGCTGCGGGGCCCGGACCACATTCTCGGGGCCCTGTTGGGTACCGGCGAAGGCGTACTGGTAGTCGCCGCAGCCTGCTGGCTGCTCACCACGTTCGGAGAACCCCTGACAACGCTCCGTGAACGCCTCGCTGCCGACGGGCACCCGTTGCGGAACCGAGTCCTTAGCGGCCTCGAAGCGCTACAAACCACCATCCAGGACGACCCGACCGGCCGACTGCTCACGCGCGTCAACCCGCTGCCGGAGATCCCGGCAATACAAACGGCGCAACAGGCGGCGGAGCTGGTGACGGATGAGGCGGTCTTCACTGCTGTCATGCAAGATCCGCAAGTCCACGCGTTTTCGCGGCTGCCCGTGATCCGCAAGCACCTCGAGGCGTTGCAGCACGACGCCGAGCTGCGCGCGGCGCTCAACAAGCAGGACCTGGGCGCCTTCATGCAGTGCGACGTTATTGGCAACATGCTCAACGACCAGGAGCTCTACGAGACGGTCCGCACCCATTGGGGCGAACTGAAGGGCGCATTGGCCCGAGTCAACGACCTGAAAAACTCCGGCGACTTCAAAGAGATGGCACACTCGGACTTCTCGCGGGCCCAGCTCGACGCCGCCCGCCAGGCCGCCCAGCAGTCCCGGGGACGCAGTGCACAGCTACAGCTCCCTCCGCCCCAGGTGGGCAACAGGGAGTAATACGCATTCTGATTAGTTCGCGTGCCCCAGAGTTCCGAACCCCGAGCGCGAACGAGGGGCCACCTTCAATCCGAACCCCGAGCGCGAGCGATGGGCATCCGGCCGGTCGCGTGCGCTCCCGGTTTGGA
>JAUWXH010000330.1 GCA_030616465.1 Planctomycetota bacterium
CGATCCCGGGACGATCACATCCACCCCGAGGTTGCCGGCCAGCGCCATCTCCGCCACCGTCACGAGCCAGCCACCGTCGGCGCAATCGTGACAGGCCCGGACCAGGCCCCGCTTGATCGCTTCGGCTACTGTTCGATGTACGTTGTACGCGGCCGGCATGGAGAAGTTCAGCGTCGGCAGCCCACCCACGAGAAACAGCCGGCTGCCGGCCATCTTCAGATCGGCCGTCACGCAGCCGCGAACGTCTTCGATCACGCTGACGGCACTGATCAGCAGCGTACCGGGGATGCTCAGGCGGCGGGTTTGGCGAACGCGGGCGCAGGCATTCTCGATGGCCCGCTGCGAGACCGTGCCCACCGGCTCGCTGCCGGCCGTGAATCGCCGCAGAGTCTCGAGTAACCCGTCCACGTCGCGGGCATCCAGGGCGAATTCGTTGTTGAGCGAGTCCTTCCCGGAGATGAAGGGCACGCCGTAGACCTTGGCGGCGTCATAGCAGCCCTGGCAAGCGCGGACCAGGGCGCCCAGTTGGCGCGGGTCGGCGGCGGCACCCCAACAGAAGTTGTCCAGGATCGCGGTTCGTTGTGGATCGCCGCCGACGCAGACCACGTTGCGGAGCGCTTCGTCGATCGAGGCGACGGCCATCCAGTACGGATCGACGTCGGTCAGGTGTGGAGCCAGCCCGCAAGCGATGGCGACGCCGCGCGGCGAATCCAGCCTGGGCCGCAGCACCGCCGCGTCGCTGGGCCCGGCACCCGGCCCGCACAAGGGCTTGACCACGCTGCCGCCCTGCACCTCGTGGTCATACTGGCGGATGACCCACTGCTTGCCGGCGATCGTGGGCGATTGAAGCAGCCGTTTGAGGCGATCAAGCAGCTCGACCGGCGTAAGCTCCCTCCGTGTCTTCGTACGTTCGTCCGCTCGGACCTCCTCTTCGCTGGATGACCACTCGGCGAGGCGTTCGCGTTTGGGCAGCCCGTGGTGCAGGAACTGCATGTCCAGGTTCCCCACCACGCTGCTGCAATACCGCACGACCAGCCGCGGTGGTCGCTCATCCGCGCGGTCACTTCCAAACGTCCCAATGACGGTCGCTTCAACCTCCTCCTGGCGCATGATTTCCATGAAGCGTTCGATGTTTTTCGGCGGGACCGCCAGGACCATGCGCTCCTGAGCCTCGCTGATCCAGATTTCGTCGTAGCGTAAGCCGTCGTACTTCAGCGGTACGTGATCGAGATCGACCACGCCGCCGACCGCTTCGCCCATTTCGCCCACGGCGCTGCTGAGGCCGCCGGCCCCGCAATCGGTGATCGCGGTGTACAGGCAGCCCGATGCATCGTCGCGGGCGCGCAAGATCGCATCCAGGAAGCGCTTCTCGGTGATGGCGTTGCCGATCTGCACGGCGTGGGAGAACTCGTCGGCGTGGGTATCGGTCAGCTCCGCGGATGAGAAGGTTGCCCCGTGGATACCGTCGCGCCCGGTGCGTCCGCCGACCAACACGATCAGGTCGCCGGGCCGGGCGGCCTTCTCGATGAATTGGCGTGGGATGATCCCGACGCAGCCGCAGTAGACCAGCGGGTTGCCGAGGAAACGGGGGTCGAAGTAGATTGCGCCGTTGACGGTCGGGATTCCCATGCGGTTGCCGTAGTCGGCCACGCCCTTGACCACGCCGCGCAACACACGCCGCGGGTGGAGCACGCCGCTGGGCAGCCGATCGTGCGGCCAGTCAGGCGGCGCGAGGCAGAAGACGTCGGTGTTCGCGATTGGGCGGGCTCCCAGACCGCATCCGATCACGTCGCGGATGCAGCCGCCGATGCCGGTCGCCGCTCCGCCGTACGGTTCGATCGCCGACGGGTGATTGTGCGTCTCAACCTTGAAGGCGACCCCGAAGTGGTCGTCAAAGGCGATCACGCCGGCATTGTCCTTGAAGACCGACAGGCACTGCAGCCCGCGCCGCTCCGCGGTCAATTCCTCGGTCACACGGACGATGGTGTCCTTGAGGAGGCTGTCGTAGCGGATCTCGATGTGGCTGTCCGAACCGTCCCGCCCCGGCTGCACGCCGCTTTGTCGCCCCGTTCCGTCCCCGACGAGCGGCATCGGCGCGCCGCGGTAGACGATCGCGCTCTTGAGCGTCTTGTGGACGCAGTGCTCCGACCACGTCTGCGCGAGCGTTTCCAGCTCGAGATCGGTCGGATCCCGCCCGAGGCGGCGATAGTACGCCTGGATCGCGCGCATCTCCTCGAGTGAGAGAAACAGGTGCCCGTCACGCGCGAGTGCTCGTAAGCCGGCGTCGTCCAACGCGCGGATCGCCACGCGTCGCAACTTGAACTCGAATACGGGCGGCTTTGGCGACGGCCGCACGCCCGCGGTGCCCGCCACGACCTGCTCGATGCAGTCATTGGCCAAGACCCGCTGAACCGTGGCGAGCAGTTCCGCTCGGCCGAGGCGGCCCCACATCACGTAACGCCGAGCGGTGCGGACGGCATCGACGGGGTAGCCCGCGGCCCGCAGTTCGGCCAGCGTGGTCTCGGCCACCGGGTCCATCACGCCGGGACGCGGGTGGATCTCCACTGCGGTGCCGAACTCCGGCAGCCGCACTTGATCGTCGGTCTCGGCGAGCTCCCAGCGTTCGGCGACCGGATCGTTCAACAGGTCGGATGCAATCCGCTCCGCCTGGTCACGGGTGAGTCGCCCCTCGAGGAAGAACAGGCGGCCGGCGATCGCGCCTTCCACGTCTGGCAAGCCGGCCTCGCGCAACTGCGCGGCCAACCCGTGATCACGCTGCTGCTCAGGTCCCTCCGCCGTAGACGAGATTTGAATACGAAAGACGGCCATCGGACACCCGTCCCGCGAGAGCAAGGGTTGTGCCGGTCCTCCAGAGGCGGCGATCATACTTGGTCGTGGGCGGTTCGTCGTGGACCCGGTGGATGGGAACCGGGGCGGGAAGCCTTGTGTGGACCGTGCGGGCTGGCGATTCGAGAAACCCGGGGCCGACCCCTGCCTGCCTGCTACAATGAACATAAGGCCTTTGTCAATAATAGGTTATACGGGTCCGCGTCCGGTCGCGATCGTGGACCTCCGGGCCACAAATCTGCCGGCTGCCACAGTTTCCCCTTGCAATCCGCGGCAAGGGGTAGGTAGAGTAGCTCGCCAACGGGTTGAGTTTGGCAGGGAAGCGCGGTGCGATGCCTCGACCCGGCTGGTGAGGGAGGTCCATGAGTACACAACCCGGTTGGGCGGGCACGGCAGGCAGCAACCTGTCACATCTGCTCGAGTTTGAAAAGCCCATCGCGAAAATGGAGCAGGAGATTCAGCGGCTGGAGACCGGCCAGGCTGAATCCGGCCGCGACTATTCGGACATTATTCAGAGCATCCGCGGCCAACTGCAAAGCGCCCTGCGGCACGCGTACGGGAACTTGACGCCGTGGGAAAACGTGCTGGTCGCCCGGCACCCGCGACGGCCGCTGCTCCGCGATTACATTCGGCTGGTGTGCAAGGACTTCTGCGAGCTGTCCGGGGACCGGGCCTACGGGGACGACAAGGCGCTGGTCACGGGCTTCGCCCGATTCGCGGGCCAGCGGGTCATGCTTATCGGACATCACAAGGGGCGGGATACACGCGAGAAGATGGAAGTCAACTTCGGCTGCGCCCACCCGGAGGGCTACCGCAAGGCGCTGCG
>JAUWXH010000105.1 GCA_030616465.1 Planctomycetota bacterium
TGCAAGGCAAGATCACGTCGATCGTTGAGTGGCGGGTAGCCGACGGCCAGCAGATTCGCTGGGCGCTTGACTTCGAGACGGGCCGGCTGCTCGAGGCACGGGTCTTCGACGCCCGGCACCCCGGCGCGGTTGTCTGGCTGCCCGACCCGCAGCCAGCGCCCGACGGTCTGGTCTTCCCGGACAGGTGGACGCGGCAGACCGGGTCCGGCGTGCGCACGGTCATCGAGATGGTCTCGGATGTGGAGGGCACTCCGTGAGCGGCAAAGGGCCCTTGCTGGCGCTTGCGGTGGTGGCGCTGTGCGGCGCAGCCCTGGCCGCCGTTGGTGCGGATGCCTCGCAAGCCGGCGGCCCCTTCGACGCCGCGATTGAGAAAGCGCAGCAGCGTGTCGTAAAGCTCTACGGCGGCAGCCTGGGCCGCGAGAAGGGCTACGGTTCCGGGATCGTCGTTTCGGCCGACGGTAAGATCGTGACCACACTCTCGATCCTGCTCGAAGGGCGGACGTTGCGGGTCGTGTTGCCGGACGGCCGGCGATTTCCGGCGCGCATTGTCGCGCGTGACCAGCGCCGCCAGCTTGCGCTCCTCCAGGTTGATGCGTTCGAACTGCCCTATTTCGAATTGAACGGCAGTGTGCACCTGCGGCCCGGCGACTGGCTCATCGCCGCGGCCAACCCGTTCAAGGTCGCCGACGGGCCGGAGCCAGTTTCGGTTTCACTCGGAGTCCTGTCCGGTCGCACGAGCTTGGCGGCGCGCCGCCGCGCGCAGGATTTCCCGTATAACGGACCGATCCTGCTGACCGACGTGATCGTCGCCACGGCGGGTTCCGCCGGCGGGGCACTTGTGGACGCCGATGGCAACCTGGTCGGCCTGATCGGCAAGGCGGTCATCAGCAAGCAGACGAATACCTGGCTGAACTATGCGTTGCCCGTCGAGGAGGTCGCGGCGTTTGTGCAGGAAAGCAGCGCTGAACCCGGCCGGGAGGTGCCCAAGCCGTCACCGAGGGCGAAGCCGGATGCATCACGGCTCAACCTGGGTCTTCGCCTGTTCGACGTCGGTGGTCGTGAGCCGCCGCCGTACGTCGAGCGTGTGCGGCCGGACTCGCCGGCCTGGCACGCCGGGCTACGCCCCAACGATCTGATTCTGTCGATCGACGGACAGCAAGTTGTGACGTGCGCCGATTTCCGAGAGGCGGTGAACAAGCTGCGCCCCGGGCAGCGCGTTCCGCTCGTGATTAAACGGCGGGAGGAGGTCGTGACGTTGGAGCTGACGCTGGAGGAACCGTCGCCGTGAGGTGCGTGCCGGTCAGCGGTATGGCGTTCCTTTGCAACGATGGCAAACCCTTCTTGCGCAGACACGGCCGACACGGCCGTGCCACACACTGCGCGTCCACGCTCCGAAGTCCCCGCTCCTTTCTAGCGATCTTCGCCGCTTTGGCGTGCGCCCCTTCCTTAGCGGCGCAGGCCAGCGACGCTGCGGGTACCGTTTCGCAGGCGCGTCTCCATGAATACCAGCAACAAGTTTTCCGCGCGGCGCTGCGCGCCGTGCAGCCCTCAATCGTTCGGATCGACACGATCGGCGGGGCGCAGCCGGTGCGGCGTGCGTCGCCCGTCGGTGGAGGGGCCGCACCAGGGTTTCGGCAAGCCGACGGGCCGACCACCGGCCTGATCTGGTCCGCCGACGGCTACATCATCACCAGCAGCTTCAACTTCATCCGCGATCCGTCGATCATCACGGTCACGCTGCACGACGGGCGGCGCTTCGTGGCCAAGCTGATCGCGCGTGACCGGCCGGCACGGCTGGCGCTGCTGAAGATCGAGGCGGCCGATCTGCCGGTGCCGCGTTTGCTCGCCCGAGACCAGCTCCGGCCCGGGCAGTGGGCCCTGGCCGCCGGCTGCGGACACGGCAGCGATACGCCGGCCGTCTCCGTCGGCATCGTCAGCGCCGTTGACCGCATGAGTGGACTGGCCGTCCAGACCGACGCGAAGGTCTCGCCGGCGAATTACGGCGGCCCGCTGTTTGACCTGGCGGGGCGGGTCATCGGCGTCTGCGTCCCGATGGGACCGGGTGAAGACGAGATCGCCGACGCGCAGTGGTACGACTCGGGCATCGGCTTTGCGGTTGACACGGACCTCGTCCACAGCCGCGTGCAGCGTCTGAAGCATGGGCGCGATCTGCAACGCGGGCTGATGGGTGTGTCGTTGGATACGCGCGCCCCGGTCGTCGGCTTGACGCCCAGAGAGCCCGTGGATCAGCCCCCAACGGACGGCTTGCGCATCGACGCCGAGCCGCGCGGCCCGGCGGCCGACGCCGGCCTGAGAGAGGGCGACGTCATCACCCGCCTTGACGGCATTCCCGTGCCACGCCTGCCGGACCTCCGCCGCGTGCTGGCTCGCAAGGTGGCCGGCGATCTGCTCGCGGTGACATACCGCCGGGGTGAGAGCGTGCGCACGGCGATGCTTACACTCGTGAGCGCCGAAGCATTCCGCGAGCCCAGCGCTACGCAGCCGAAATAGGCTTGAATTCTCCGGCCGGCCATACCCTGTCATTCCGAGGGAGCGAAGCGACTGAGGAATCTTTGCCCGATTGCGCAAGATCTCTCGGTCTCGCGGCAAGATCCCTCGCTTCGCTCGGGATGACACATGCATGATCCCGGCTAGAATGGCCCCCCACGAAGCACGTGTTTCCGGTTGTTACGCGGAGCTCGATGCCGTGGAAGTTGCTTTGTTCGTCACCTGCCTGACCGACACGTTTTTTCCGCGCGTCGGCGAGGCGGTGGTGCGGGTCCTGCGGCATTTTGGCTGCCGCGTGGAGTTCCCCGAGGGGCAGACCTGCTGTGGTCAGCCGGCGTTCAACAGCGGTTTCGACGCGGAGGCTGCCGCCCTGGCCCGCCGAATGATCCCGGTCTTCGAGCCGTACGAGCAGGTGGTGACGCCCTCGGCGTCGTGCGCCACGATGGTCAAGACGCACTTCCCCGAACTGCTCGCGGATGAGGCCCGCTGGCGTGAGGCCGCAGCGCGGCTGGCAGCGAAGACGTACGAGTTCACGACGTTTCTGCGCGAGAAGTTGGACGTGGACATCGGCGCACACCTGTCGTTTGACGAGCCGGTGACTTTCCACTTTCCCTGCCACGCGCGTGAGGCTTACGGGCCCGACGACTTGCACAACTGGCTCGCCGGCGGCAAGCAGGCCGATCTGTGCGTGCCCGAGCACAGCGATCTTTGCTGCGGCTTCGGCGGGCTGTTCGCCGTCGATTACCCCGAAATCAGCGGGCCGATGCTGGCCGATCGGCTCGAAGATCTCGCCGCCAGCGGCGCGCGACTCGTGATCTGCAACGAAGGCGGCTGCACACTCAGCTTGGCGGGGGGAGCGCATCGCCGCGGGCTGCCGCTGCGCTTCAAACACGTTGCCGAGTGCCTGGCCGAATCACTGGGCTTGATGGAGCCGGAACGTTGAGCACCCCAACGGCATTTCGGCAGCGTGTCTGCGAGGCGGTCGCGGATGAACGCGTCGTGCGCGCGGTTCATCTGGCGACGTGGCATAAGATGGAGGCCCGCGCCGAGAGCATGCGGCAACTGCGTGACCCGGAAGCGATTCGCGAACTGGCCGCGCAGATCAAGCAGCACACCCTCGAGAACCTGCCGCACTATCTGGAGCAGTTCGTCGCGCAGGTGGAGCGGAGCGGCGGATGTGTGCACTTCGCTGCGGACGCCGACACGGCCCGCCGAATCATCTGCGACATCGCCGCCGCGCACGGCACCAAGCTGGCCGTCAAGGCCAAGAGCATGACGAGTGAGGAGATTCACCTGAACGATGCGCTCGAAGCGGCCGGTGTGCGCACCGTCGAGACCGACCTGGGCGAGTTCATCGTCCAGATCGATCACGATCGGCCCAGCCACATCGTCACGCCGATCATCCATAAGGATCGACAGCAGATCGCGCGGGCGCTGGTCCGTGAGACCGGGTGTGAGTACACCGAAGACGCCGAGGAGCTGACCGCCATCGCCCGGCGATACCTGCGCGACATCTTCCGCCGCTGCGACCTCGGCATCACCGGCGTGAACTTCGGCGTGGCCGAGAGCGGCACGCTGTGCATCTGCACGAACGAGGGCAATGGGCGCATGTCCAGCACGCGCCCGCGCGTCCACGTCGCGCTGATGGGGATCGAGAAGCTCGTCCCGCGCCTGCGCGACCTGCCCGTGTTCCTCAAGCTGCTGGCACGCTCGAGCACGGGACAACCGCTGACCGTCTATACCACGCTGGTCACCGGCCCCAAGCGGGTCGACGACCCCGACGGGCCGGAAGAACTGCACGTCGTGCTGCTGGACAACGGGCGGTCCGAGCTGCTCACCGGCGAGTTTGCCGAGGTGCTCCGCTGCATCCGCTGTGGGGCGTGCCTCAACGCCTGCCCTGTTTACCGCAACATCGGCGGCCACGCGTATGGCAGCGTTTACCCCGGCCCGATCGGCAGCCTGGTCACGCCGCTGCTGCAAGGGCTGGACGAGCACGCGGAGTTGCCGCGCGCTTCGAGCCTGTGCGGGGCTTGCCAGGTCGTCTGCCCGGTGAAGATCGACATTCCGGGGTTGCTGGTGCGGCTGCGGGTCCGCACGAGGCGTTCGCAGCCGTTGCTCAAGCGGGCGGCAATACGCCTCTGGAAATGGATGATGAAGTCGCCGACACGGTACGCCTGGGTTCAGTGGTGCCTGTCACGTCTGCTTCCCGACTGCCGGGACGGATGGTCGCGCGGGGGCCCCGGCCCGTTGGGTGCCTGGACCCACTGCCGCGACCTGCCCATCCCGCCGAAGCAGAGCTTCCGAAAGCTGTGGCGCGAGAGGCTGAGTGATGAACGCTGATCGAAGTGAGCCGCGGGCTTCAGCCCGCGCGGCCATGGCCGCGTTCATCGACGCCCTGCGCCGTCGGCTACGGGATTTTGAATCCCGCGCGTCGTTGCCGCAGGAGCTTGAGCAGACCGTGCGACAGGTCGTCGCCAGCGACGACCTGCCGACCAGGTTCACGCAGGCCGCGACGTCGGTGGGGTTGGAGGTCCACCCCGCTTCGCCGACGGACTGGATGGACCTGATCGGCGACATCCTGCGCAAGCACGACGCCCACTCGGTCGTCGTGCAGCTCGACACTGATTCTCCGTTGGGCAAGCGCGCGGCCACTGAGCTTGGCAACCGCCTCACCGCCGACGGCTTTGCGCCGACGACCGCGCTGGACGATGAAACGCTGTTTTCCGCCGACGCTGCCATAACGAGCGTGGCGGCGGCGATCGCTGAGACCGGGACGATCGTTTGCACATCTGGCCCGGGTCTGGCCCGCGGCGCGTCCCTGCTGCCGCCGGTACACGTGGCGATCGTGCAGACTTCCCAACTGGTTCCCGACCAGTGCGACTATTTTGACCAGCTTGCTGGCCAAGCCGGACTGCCCGCGAACATCAATCTGATCACCGGCCCGAGCAAAACGGCCGACATCGAAGGGATCCTGGTCACCGGCGTCCACGGCCCCCGCCACGTGCACGTGGTGCTCGTCTCGCCGTAGGCGCGCGGCAACTCAGCGCTACGCCCGTCGCCACGGGCCGGCGAGCTTCATGCAGGCTATGCCGAACACTATCAGCGGCAGCATACCCAACGCCCCGAAGCCGCAAAGACCGACGGCCGGCTGCTCCACGTCAGGGGGTGCCTGTTCGTCCTGACCTGGCTCTTCCGCCTCACTGTCTTCCTGCTCGTCAGCCGGCGGCTGGTCGTCATCTTCGTCATCCGTGTCGCTCGGCTCGTCCTGTGCCGGCTTCTGTTCCGGTGGCGTGGGCGGTTGCTCACAGGCGTCACCAACGCCGTCCCCGTCCGCGTCGGCCTGATCCGGGTTGTACGCGTCCGGACAGTTGTCACAGAGGTTCCCGATGCCATCGCCGTCACTGTCTGCCTGGGACGGGTTTGGCTCCTCACAGTTGTCGCAAACGTCGCCGGCGCCATCACCGTCCGTGTCGATCTGGTCGGGGTTGAAGACAAAGAGGCAGTTGTCGCAGACGTTGCCGATGCCGTCCCCGTCTTCGTCGGCCTGGTCGGGGTTGTAGAGGTCCGGGCAGTTATCGCAGGCATCACCGACGCCGTCTCCGTCAAAGTCACTCTGGTCAAAGTTGAGCAGGTCCGGGCAGTTGTCGCAGGCGTCGCCGACGTCGTCGCCGTCGCGATCGACCTGGTCGGCATTCGCGTCGTGCACGCAGTTATCACACGCGTTGCCGACGCCATCCACGTCAAAGTCAAACTGATCGGAATTGGCCAGGTCGGGGCAGTTGTCGCAGCCGTCACCGTGCCCGTCACCATCGCCGTCGACTTGCAGCGGGTCATAGGCATCGGGACAGATGTCGCAGCCGTCCGGCACCCCGTCCCCGTCCCGGTCGGCAAAGTCGTGGAAACCAGGGCACAGATCGCACGCGTCGCCATTGCCGTCAAAATCGCTGTCGAGCTGGTCAGGGTTGGCCTGCTCGGGGCAGTTGTCGCAGCCGTCCGGCAGGCCGTCGTCGTCGGCGTCTTGGCTGTCGTCGAACCCGGGGCATTCATCGCAATCGTCGATTACGCCGTCACTATCGCCGTCGGGCTCGCACTCGTCCGGCGTCTCGTTGGCGTTGCAGTCTTCGCTGGTACCGTCGGTGATGTCGCACTCGTCGGGTACGAGATTCCCGTTGCAGTCGTTCTCCAGGTCGAGGCACTCGTCGGGAATCCCGTTGCCGTTGCAGTCCTCGCTGGTCCCGTCAGCGATATCCTGGGCATCGTCGATGCCGTTCTCGTTGCAGTCGGAGAAGCGGTTCAGGTCCGGCCGATAGTGCTCCATGGTGCAGCGCGCCCGGCGTGCCTGTTCCGGTGTGAAGTCAGTCATGCAGCGATCGTCGGAGTAGTCCATGTAGTTATGGAACGGGTCGGGGCTGTCGCAGGATT
>JAUWXH010000280.1 GCA_030616465.1 Planctomycetota bacterium
AGGTACCGGTCGCTGAGCGCGCCGACGAACGTGTCGAACCGCGCTTGAATGGCCCACGGCGGCAGGGAGTCCACTTCCCGGATCAGGTCCAGCGAGAACAGGTCGGGCTCCGAGTCCCACCTGTTCCGCTCGAAGACCTTCTCAGTGGCGGCTATGACGTAGCCGGAGTGCTCCTCCCAGGAGCCTAACTCCTGCATGGCAGTGATCAGCCGGGTGAACTGCTCGCGCAGCTCCGCCTGTTGGGCGCGGATGCCCTCCCTTTGCTCCTGGCGCTCGCGTTGCTCGTCCTCGTCGAGCGGCACCGCCTGGCACACGAGCACAACGATCAGCATCGACAGCTTCATGCAGCTCTCCAGTATGGATACGGTAGTGTAACCGCTTGGGCCGTCGATCCAAACGCAGGGCCGCCCGTGAAAACGGCCTCGCCGGCTTCGGGTCGCGTGGAGGCTCGCCCGTTGGCGGCTTGAGCCGGCCGGCCGGCCGCCCTTATCCTGATCGGCAGTCAGAGCAGGTTGACTAACGGGAGATGTGCTGGTGGCCCGGGTACAGGTTCTGGTTCTTCGAGCGGCGGGGACAAACTGCGACGTCGAGACTGAGTTCGCCTGGCAGGCGGCCGGCGCCACGGCCGAGCGCGTGCACGTGCGACGCATCATCGAGCGGCCCCAACTGCTCGACGACTACCAGGTGCTCACGATTCCCGGCGGGTTCAGCTATGGCGATGACATTTCCGCCGGCCGCGTGCTGGCCGTCCAGCTCGAACGGCACCTGCTGGGGCGCATCCGCGATTTCATCGACGCCGGCAAGCTCGTGCTGGGCATCTGCAACGGTTTTCAGGTGCTGGTCAAAGCCGGGCTTTTGCCGGACGGGGCCGGCAACGGCTCGAAACGCGTCTGCACGATCACGTACAACGATCCGCCGGGGTTCCAGGACCGTTGGATCCGGCTGCGCGCCAACGATACGCCCTGCGTCTTCCTCGAGCCCGGCCGACACTACGAGCTGCCGATCGCCCACGCCGAAGGACGGGTGGTCTTCGCCACGCGCGAGGACTACGAGCAAGTGGTCCAGACCGCGCAGAATGCCCTGTGTTACGTACCGCCGCCTGGCGACAGCAGCGCGGCACCGAATGACCGTGCAGGATCGGGCGACGCGCGAGTCAGAACCCCAAGCGCCAGCGCGGGGCTCGGGCCCGGCGCTCGCGCTCCGGGTTCTGTTGTCTGCTCGACCAGGACGCACGATCAGGCAGGGGCGCCGTACAACCCCAATGGTAGCATGGGCGACATTGCCGGGCTGTGCGATCGCTCGGGCCGCGTGCTGGGCCTGATGCCGCACCCGGAGCGCTTCATCACCTGGACCCAACACCCGTGCTGGACCTCCCAGCCGCCGCGCGACCCCGGCGATGGCCTGGCCTTCTTCCAGCGGGCGGTAGCGTACGTCGCTTAACACCCAACGCATCGGGGGCATTGATTGGCACACGCCGCGGCCGGTGGAAATTCGGCACCCGCCGTGCTGGCCGTCTAGATGTGGAGAGGCAATCAAGCTGACTCGGGCTCGCGCTCGACGCGGATTTGGAGGCGGTTGATGCGGCGGGGTTCGGCGTCGATTACGCGGATGTGGATGTTTTCGTGCGTCAGCTCCTCGCCGTTGACCGGGATCTTGCCCAGCGCGGTGAAGACGAAGCCGCCGATCGTTTCGTAGTCCCCGTCCTCCGGCAAAGCTACGTCCAGCTCGTCGTTCAGCTCGTCCACGTGCACGCGGGCATCGACCTCGACCGTGTCGGCGTCGATGCGGTGGATGGCCGGCGGCGGGCGACGGTCGTACTCGTCGTCAATCTCGCCGACCAGCTCTTCGAGAATGTCCTCGATCGTGACCAGCCCGGCCGTGCCGCCATACTCGTCCAGCACGATCGCAATATGCACCTTGTCCTGCCGCAATTCGCGCAGCAGGTGGTCGATGGTTTTGGTCTCGGGGACGTAGGGGACGCTGCGCATGAGCTTGCGCAGGTCGAAGGGCTGGCCGTTGTTGAGGCGGATCAGGTCCTTGGCGTACAGCACGCCGACGATCCGGTCGAGCGACTCTTCGTAGACTGGAATCCGCGAGTGGCCGGCCCGCTCGATCGTCTCCCCGGCCTGGTCGAACGAGGCGTCGGCGGGGATGGCGACGATGTCGGTGCGCGGGGTCATGATCTCGCTGACGGTCGTATCGTGGAACTCGAAGACCGACTCGATGATCTCCTTCTGCTCCTCGTCCACCGCCCCGTGCAACTCGCCTTCCGAGACCGCGTCGAGGATCTCCTGCTCCATGCGCTCGGACTCTTGCTCGGGCGTCTGCTCGCTCCGTCCCAGCAGCCGGCGGACGATGAACTCGACCGCCATAAGCCCCTTGGCGATCGGGGCCAGCACGAAGCGCAACCCCCAGAGCAGGCCCAAGCTGCGGGCTAACACGCCTTCGCCGGCGTGCAGCGCCAGCGCATTCGGTACGCCGATCGCGAACAGCAGCACCAATAGGAGCGTGATCAGCGGCGGCGCGAGCAGGGCGGTCAGGCTGCTCGGCGGGCTGCCGCCACGCAGGTACAGGACTTCGACACAGACGAGCAGCGCGAGGATGCACGTGAAGCGGACGAAGCTGGTGACCACTTGCAGCTCGGATTCATGCCGGTCGAGCCGCTCGATCCAGTCCCGGCGGCTTGCTTCGGGCAGGTACTCGGCCAACCGCGAGCGTGAGTAGGTTCGCAGTGCGTAGCTGAGGGTGGAGATGTACAGGGTCAAGCCGAGAAGAGCCAGCCCCAAAACGGCTATGCCCAACTCCGATTCTCCGAAAGCCGGTGGCGGTTGCCGACCGTGCCGTCACGGCCGCGCCCCGCCCTGATGGATATGATATCGGGCGTCTGGGCGGGTAGGCAAGCGGAAACCGGGTTTCGGGCGGACGGCGGGTGCGAGAATTCCTTCCAGGCTGGTGCGAGAATCCTTTCTCGCACTCACCACGTCGCAGGAATCCACTCGCGCGTCCCCCTGGGGGGCCGAGAAAGGATTCTCGGCCCAGCACACGCTTCTCGGCCCGGCACGCCGGACCGCCGGGAAGGGCCCGTAGGCCCCGTCAGGGGCCCGCCGGCTCCCGCAGACAACGCCGAACGTGCTCGTGAAACCGTTCACGGTCGGGTGCCTGCCGGGCCGCATCCAAATGACCAACCTGCCGTGTGGTGAAGGCGGCCGGGGCCTCCAGTTCCCGCTCTTCCCGGCCCACGCCGACCACCAGCCGCTCGAGCAGCGCGTCCAGCCCGGTTCGCTGGGTAGCCGAGATAGCGACCGCCCGCGGCTGCCAGCCCGCCGGCAGCGTCTCCCGCACCGCGTCTGGCGCGTCGCCCACATCGCACTTGTTCAAGGCCACGCACGCCGGCTGGAGGTTCGCATATTCGCGCAGGAATTGTACGCGGGCTGGGATCGCCTCCGGCGTCACGTCGAGCACCACGAGCACCGCGTCGGCCTGGTCGATGATTCGTTGGCTGCGCGCGACGCCCTGGGCCTCCAGTTCATCGCCGCCGCTTCGCAGCCCCGCGGTGTCGAGCCAGGTCATGGGAAAGCCGCGCGCTTCGCTGGGGATCTCGACCCAGTCACGCGTCGTGCCCGGTGCCGGCGAGACCAGACTGACCGGCTGATCGGCCAGGGCGTTGGCGAGCGTGCTTTTGCCGGCGTTGGGCGGGCCGACCAGCGCGACGCGTAGCGGCCGGGCGAACCACTCGAAGATCTCGGCGCGGGCCGCGATCGTCCGAGACTCACGCTGCGCCGATTGCAGCGCTTCGGCGCCGGGCTGCGAGAAAGGATTCTCGCACCAGCGGGTGAGCGTTTCGCGCAGCACCGCAATCTGCCCCATCAGCCAATGCGCTCCGCGTAGCGTCAGCATACGCGGCAGCAGCGCGTACCCCTCCGCCTCGACCGTGTCGGCGGTGCGCCACAGCGTTGTCGTTTCCTCGCGGCGTTCGGTGAAACCGAGCTGCCCAAGCAGCTCGGTGCATCGCCGAACGAGCCACGGACTGCCGTGCAGGCACAGGCGCAGATCCCAGTCGGGCGGCGGGGCGTGCGCGGTAATGAGGATGTCGTCGAGCGGCGTGCCGTTGCTGTCCACCAGCTCGGCGCGGCGAACTCGTCCGCTGGACCAGAGCTGCGGGGAGTTCGGCCGGGATGTGCGGATATGGCCGGCTACGAATTCGCCCACCGCCGGACCGCAGATGCGAATGACGGCGATCGCAGCCGGTCCGGGGC